>CAJOPO010000371.1 GCA_905236315.1 uncultured Treponema sp. | reverse complement strand
TAATAGCGCGACTTACAACATCGCATTTTCAAAGTTGCCTCTAAAAACTGAAGTTTTTAGAGGCTCCCTTTAATATTATTTCAAAAATTGATTTCCGCGGTAAGAAGTTTTTAGAGGTTCCATAATATTGTTTTTTGGTATATAGTTATATATATGTGTTTAAAGAATAAGTGTGATTTTTTTAGAACCATAGGGGTTCTGTTTTTTATATGGTGCTGTATAACTTTCTTTTCTGCATGTAAGGCAAAGGCAAAAACTTCTTATCCTTTAGGAAAGGATTTACCAGAGTTGCAGGCAAAACAGAAAAATCATACTTGGTATGCTTTTACAGAAAATAGCATTATGCAGGTGGATTTACCACAAAAAGCTCCTGAAGTGTTTGAAAAACCATGGACAGAAGCTATAAGAGTTTCTTCTTGTGCTTCATCTCCTAGCACGGCAGGTTCTCTATATGCTTGTGCCTTAGTAAATCGACTAGGGCTTTTGGTCTTAGAACCTTCTTCTATAAAGTTATATCAAGAAGCTTCTATTTTTAATGGTGTTACAGTAGACTCCATTGTCTATAGCTCTGGAACCCCTGTTTTTTATATGTATCGCAGTTCTTTCTTTAATAAAAGTCTTGAAAAGGGTGAAAACGAATCTTTACTACCTTCTCGCCCCTTCCTTGTTGAATTTAACGCTTCTTCTAATACATTCTATCCTTTAGTAACATATTCAAACTTAAACTTAAAAGAAGATGAACAAATTATAGGCTTCTTTTGGGATGGAAAAGTATGGACTTGCACATCTAAGCGTATTCTAAATGATAGAGTAGAGTTTTCTTACTTTTATTGGGAACCTAATATCCCTATAACAGAACTTTCCCCAGCCCTTTCCAGCGCAGACCTTTTTACATTCCGCCCTTCTACAGAAGATGAATATCGTTATCTTAATATGCCACGCTCTTTTAAGAATGCACCAGAGGAACTAAAAACTCTCATAGCCTCTATTCCGCCCGAAATGACACTTTCTATTTCTTGGAGAGATACTTCTGGCACGTCTCCCATACAGTATTATCAGCAGGGAAATGGTAATATTTTGCTCTATGCACACGGCACGGTTGTTCCGCGTTCTAATTATGCTGTTGTTGTTTTTGCCGATGGAACTACTTATCTAAAACAGCTAAATAACGAAGAAGAAAGTGGGATTGTTGCATTTAGATTGCCTCTATTACCCGCTGGCTACTCCTATGGAGAAGTTGCACTAGCGGGGAATACTCTTTATGTTTCTTGGGAACAGTCTAGCTTTTACAAAACAGGTAGGGCAGGTCTTATAAGTGTAGACCTTGCAGCCGTTCTTTCCCAAGTTAATTAATTAACTAAAGCAATATTAGGAACCTTTGTAACTTTTGGCTTAAAGTATAAGTATTTATATGGGTGGATATTTAGTGCATTTGTCTGCCATCCACCTACGCTATCCTTATCTATCACATCAAGCGTTATGGGGTGAGATATAGGAATTATCATTCCATCATCTAGCAAACACTGCTCTGCTTGCGACAGTAGGCGATAGTGTTCTGTAGATGTGCTTGCCCTAGAGGCCTGTAGCAAAAGTTCATCATACTTTTCATTTTTATAGTTTGCAACATTCATAGAAGAATCGCCCCTAAACAATTCCAAAAAAGCAAGAGGGTCTGCATAATCTCCTACCCAAGAATATAAAAACAAGTCTGCATTCCAACTAGGTATAGAAGCATTATATCGCTCGTATGGGGTGGACTGTATGGCTAAAGAAACCCCTAGAGGTTCCCATGCCTCCTTTAATATCTCTGCCTGCTTCTTTTCCATATCAGAGCCACCAATAGCAAAGATTAACTGTATCTGCTCATTTTCTGCAATTCCTGCTTTTTTGCGGGCAGCCTTCATTAAATTAAGGGCATCTTCGCTATCATAGTCTTCTAGCCCCGTTACTTTTGGGTAGCCAGTAAGAGGATAAACTAGCGTAGTTGCAGGAACTGCATAATCATCTCGCAATTTATCATAAGGAATGGCCTCTAAAAGAGCGCGCCTAAACTCGCTTGTGTTCCATTTCTTATCTTGCATCTTAAAGAAAAGATAATATGTGCCAAATTCTGCTGATATATGAACCGCGTCATTGTTTAATATGTATTGAACACTTGCATTTGTGCTAATCCAATCCGCCTTACCCATATTATATTTATATGAGTTTTCTGTACTATCATCGCTAAATAATATTGTTATGGCAGGAAGTTTTACATTCTTTGCATCTCTATACTTAGTGTTCTTTACAAGTTCTGCTTTTTGCAAGTTATATTCTTTTAGGATAAAGGGACCGCTATAAACGCCCTCATCTTTGCTTATTGCAGCAAGGGAGAAATGACACAAAAGGCTAGGCAAATGCTCTGCAGGCTCTGTTAAATGAACTACAAGAGTTGTGTCATCTTTTGCACTTATGCCAATATCTTTTTCACTACCACCACCTGCTCGATACTCTTTAGCACCTTCAACACAGTCCAAAAAAGAAGCAAAAGGAGCATCTGGTGTTTTTAGCAATTCTAACCATGAATCTTTAAATGTCTGTGCTGTTATAGCTTCCCCATTACTAAAGCGTGCATCATCTTGCAAGGTAAATGTCCATCTCTTTTTATCCCTAGATACCTTATAAGACTTGCAGATTGCATTCAAGGGGGCTAGAGTTGCGGGGTCATAAGAAAAAAGCCCCTCATACAAACCTGTAAATAACTGGGCTTCTGTAGTGTAACTTGCAGTGTGTGGGTTTAAATCATATTCATGTGGGCTTTCTATTATAACAAGAGTCCTTTGCTGCGCTGCTAAATCACTTTTGGGAGCAAGGAAACCTAGTTTATCTACGCCTGCGCTTGCTTGCCCAATACATAAAGCAGGTAGGACACAAAGACAAATAGTTTTTAATATTTTATTCATCCTCTATCCCCAATTTTTTCATTTGTTCTTTTTCTTCCATATATGCTACATACTCTGATTTATCCTGATTAGCCTTTACTAAAAGATTTTTTAAAGTGGTCAATTCCATTTTAATGCCCTTAATCTTCGCCCTATCTGTAGGAGGAACTGTAGCCTTAAAGAACTCATCTATAGCAGTGAGAACCACTTGTAGTCTTCCGTTATCTGCAATCTGTTTGTTTAAGAATTCAAGAATAGCTTCGTCTTTTTGTGCATTAACTCGGCTATATCCTGCTGCGTGCTTGCTAGTTATGCCTGCATAATACTTAGTACGCTTTGTTAGGTTAGTAACAAATTCGTTAAAGTTTAGCTTTTCTTTATGCTTCTGATTTGTAGCCTTATCTGTAATAACAATGTTATATTCAATTTCTGGCTCTGCAATTCCAAAGATATGACGCAAAAAGCGCATTGCCTTGTCTTTAAAAGTATTATGACAGTTCTCTAAAACATGATGGTTATTCATCAGTTTTTCTATTACAGATGTGTAATGCTCGCTCATAGCACCAATAGTGCAAACTGTCTGCATTAACATTTCATGAGTGTTCTCTTCTTCTTTTTGAGTGTCTTTTTTAGGCTTTACTATTTTTAGACGCTCTAAGACGGCTTCTTGTAGTTGTATTCTATTAGGACTAATTTCTTCTTGAATGATTTCTCCAATCAATTCATCCGAAAATGGTCGCTTGGGCATGGCTGTGGGAAATACCCTTTTTAGTTCCGCCATAAAAGAACCTGCATCAGACATCTTGCTTCTATCAAACTGCCCATTGCCTATTACGTTTTTGCGAACTTCTGCCTTGTATCTTTCTTTTTGGAATGTTGCTAGCTCATTTAGACTAGTATTTATTTCTTCCATAGCAGTCTTTGTTTTGCTTAGACTGTCAGAAAGCATGGCGATTTGTAAAGCCTGAGCACCTTTTTTTGCTTCTATAATACAGACTGCAAGGCTTCGAGTGTTTTGCTTTGCAGAGTTAGGCGTTAAGTTATTCCATGCAAATGTAGCATTAAAGGCTAAAAGTTTGCGTGTTTTATCTAAATTAAGTTGGTCTACTGAAAATTTTAGATAGTTACAGATGTAGTCCAACATGCTCTGATAGTCAGATAGGCGCAAACCTAACTGAGAGGCTCTATCATTATCGTTAAATTGAGTGTCTGGAGGACATGTTATGCCTGATATTTTTTTATCTTTTTGGTATGGGTCAGGAACTATAAGAGATTTACGGACTAAGGCTTCTACTATATTATTTACACAAGTTAAATGAAGCCTATAGTTTTCTTGCACTTTGGGCAGAATGGTTGAGTCAAAATAGTTTTGTTTATCTTCTACTGCCGCAATGACGGTTGCATTAAAATCTTGATTATCTGCTTCCATAGTATATATTATGCCCCATTTTTCTATATTTTTCTATATAAAATATATAAATTTATATGTTTTACACAATGAAACCTATTATCATACGTAAATTGAGTTTGCGCTCTAATCTATCTTTGTATATTTATCGGTTGTAATAAGTTAAGCATTAAGAATTTTTGTGCTGTTACATCTCTAAGCTCTAAATTCTAAGAGCCTGTCTAAAAACTAGTAAAAAAACACAATCCGTGCTAGACTGGAAACTATGGGCAATGGGCATAATTATCCAAGCGAC
>CAJOPO010000370.1 GCA_905236315.1 uncultured Treponema sp. | reverse complement strand
CATTCCAAGAAGGCGCAAATCCAATTGCTGTAAAGCTGTCATTATCCTTTACATTAAACTTTGTACTAGCGTCTTTTATTTCTTCAAGGGATATAAAATGCCCATCATTTAACAAATCATCATTTGCCTGACTTAAGATTATCATACTCAAATTAAAACTTACAGGCAAAAGATATTGTTTTTCATTAATTATGCCATATTTTAATAATTGTGGATAAAAATCATCTTTTTTAAGCGACTGGGAAGAAAATAAATTATCTAATGCAGAAAATTGTGTATGGGTTTTTGCATTTTTTATATATGATGATATTATTAGGTCTGGCTGTATATCATCTTTGCCCACTGGCAAGGTGTCTGTAGGGAATTGCTTAAAAAAGACAACAACCTTTGATTCTTCATGTGTTGAATTAAATAATTCAGCATAATAAGCTAACTGTGGATGGTCAGTCCATATTATTAAAGGAGAGGAATTGTCTTTTTGGCATGATAAAAGCAAGTAACAAAATAAAAATAAAATCAACTGTAAAAGATTTTGCAAGTGTTTCTTCCTTTTACAGTTGACCTTTGTAAAACTTAAAGTATTATTGACTAAGTTTGCTGTTTGCGATTTCTTCTGCTGTATCATAAATGGCTTTGTATACAATATTTATTTTATCCTCGTCAAGACTAGAGAATGCCACACGCAAGGTATGACTATCAATAGATATTGTACCAATTCCCTTATCTTTTAGCAACTTCTGCCTTAAAGTTTCTGCGTCAATATTTACAGTATGGAATGCCATAAAATAGCCAGAATTAAAAGGCAAGGCTTCTATTTCTTTACTGCTTCTTCCATTTACGTATTCTTTTACTAACTTATAACGTCTTTCTAGCACCTTGCGGAAAGCGGCTTTTTGTTCTTCTAGCGCAGGATTGTTAAAAGCCTTTAATAATATGCTTTGTGGCACAGTGGAAGAACAACTTACAGAGGAACGTATAGCACCCATAAGTTTTTTTAGCAAGGCATCGTATTGATTTTCTGTAAGTCCTTTGCAACTAAATGTAAGAAAACCACAACGAAACCCCCATGCAAAATCTTCTTTAGTAGGTCCATCTATTTTTGCGGCTAAAATATTGGGATGTAAGTCTGCAAGGTAAGCAAAAAGGGATTGCTTTTCTATATTGTCTTCGTAATCCAAGCCAAAATATGCGTCATCGCACCAAACCATTATCTTTGTGCCACTTTCTGCAATATTTTTTATAATCCTTACTATATCTTTTGCTTCTTGGGCAGTAGGACTATAACCTGAAGGGTTTTGTGGGAAGTTTAGTAAAACTCTAACAGAGCCAGTCTTTGCTTGCTGCTTTAATGTTTGTTCAAAACCTTCTATATTAAATTTCCCATTAGCAAACATAGGAAACTGAATAAACTGTGCATTACGTCTTGCACTTGTGATTAATACATAATTATCCCATGATGGGTCAGCAGCAACAAGAGGATGATTTTCATCTAGGAATAAATCTGCAAGATAAGAAATGCCTGCAGTAAGACCAGGTACTAGAACAGGTAGAGAAAATGTTTTATCATGTAATAAAGGATTCTTTTTTAGAATAGAATCTTTCCATATTGTCCTTACTTCAGGATTGCCTGCGGTAGGAGCATAAGCCACTAATTCGCGAGAAGTAAATTCTGGTAATAGGCTTTGTATGGCATCTAAAGTAACAGGAGTTCCGTTTATTACGGTCATTCCTATTGTACCATTTGCTGTTTTTCCTAATTGCTTTGCTTCTCCACTTTGTGCAATTATTCCTTTTGGAAAATACAATCTCTGTCCTTCGTCAGACAGAAGAAGACCTGGGGTTGTACCCGCTAGAATGTCGTTTAATTCTTGTGCTAAAGGTGTAATCATGATATGTTATAGTATCTTGAAAAAAAGGCTTAATGTCAATAAAATATGGATAAAAAATGAATATTTGTAGTTATTTTTGTATTTTTATTCATTGATGAGGCTTTGTTTATTTATGGAAGTTAATAAAGATAAAATAGAAGAATGTTCTAAATATATACAATTATGTAGGCAAGAAGCTAGTAAAAGACTTGTTGGTCAAAAAGAAATTGTAGACGGAATTATTACTGCAATGATTGCAGGTGGTCATATATTATTAGAAGGGGTACCAGGCCTTGCAAAAACTCTTGCCGTTAGAACTTTTGCTGATATTTCGGGACTTGATTTTAAGCGCATACAGTTTACTCCTGATTTATTGCCTGCTGATGTTACAGGCACTTTAATTTATCAGCAAAATGTGGGGAAGTTTGCTGTTAGAAGAGGTCCTGTTTTTTCTAATATGGTTCTTGCAGATGAAATAAATCGTGCTCCTGCAAAGGTTCAGTCTGCCTTATTAGAGGCAATGGCAGAACATCAAGTTACCATAGGGGAAACAAGTTATGCCTTACCAGAGCCTTTTTTTGTAATGGCTACTCAAAACCCTATAGAGCAAGAAGGCACTTATTCTTTACCAGAGGCAGAATTAGACCGATTTTTAATGAAGTTAATAGTTCCATATCCTTCTGTAGAAGAAGAAATCCAAATTGTAAAAAGCAATGGCAGGGCTATAGAAACACCTGTAAATTTAACATTTCCTATTAATGTGTTGAATAATTGCCGTGTAGCACTAGAAGCAATAACTGCTAATGATAAAATAATAAACTATATAGTTTCTTTGGTTTCTGTTACTAGACCTTCAGAGCAAAATGCAAGAACTAAAAATGATATTTTGCATTATATCTCTTTTGGTGCTTCTCCTCGTGCAGGAATTGCCTTATTGCAATGCGCAAAGGTGCAGGCTTTATTTGCAGGGCGTTCTTTTGTTTTACCAGAAGATGTGCAAGCGGTAGTTCATCCTGTTCTTAGACATCGTTTGGTGCTTAATTATGAAGCTGCTGCTGATTTTGTAAAAGTAGATGATTTAATTTCTAAAATTGTAGAATTAATGCCACTTCCATAAGGAAATATATATGAAAAACTCTTCTATAGATAATCATTTAAATGTATCTTCCTATGGAAAAGAAAGTTTAAAAAATATGTCTTTTGCAAAGAAAGCATATTTTTTGCAATTAAAATCTAAGGCCTTAGCACAGGGGTTAAAGTCTGGTTCGTTTAAGTCTTTAAATTTTGGGCAAGGGATAGATTTTAATGGTGTTAGGGAATATTTAGACGGAGATGATGTTCGCGCTATAGATTGGAATGTTACCGCTAGGATGGGGCGGCCGTATGTAAAATTATTTGAAGAAGAGAAGGAACTTAATGTCTTTTTAATTTTAGATGCTTCTCTTTCTATGCGAACAGGTACTGGGGACGTTACAAGAATAGAGCAGGCTGTAGAGTGTGCTTCTCTTATGGCATTTGCAGCTCTTCAAAATGGGAACTCTGTAGGTTCTGTTATTTTTGATGGGCACATAAGATTTTCTTGCCCACCAAAATATGGCATAGACAATGTGATGCTACTTGTGTCTAATTTTGAAAAAACTATTTCCTTAAATCGTAAAGATGATATTGCTACAGGTTCTGTTCTTGATAATGCGCTAAAAGGAACTGCCCAATTACTAAAAAAAAGAAGCTTAATTATGATATTTTCTGATTTTAGAACAGAACAATGGAGTGATTCTTTTGCTAGATTGTGCCAAGAGCATGATGTTATAGCAACTAGAATTGTAGACCCTTCTGATGATAGATTGCCAGATATAGGAGCGGTTCCTTTTATTGACCCAGAAAGTGGCATTAGACTTGTTTTACAAACTTCTTCCTCTAAATTTAGAAGGCAGTGGAGTAATTTTGGCTATCATCATTTAGAAAATTGGAGACATGAATGTTTAAAAAAAGGAGGCTCTCCATTAGTAATAAGTACAAATGGAAACCCCTTGCCAGAATTAACTAGATTTTTTGGAACAAGGTACGGAGTTAAAAATCATATATGAAAAAAGCACTTCTTTGCTTCTTATATATCTTTGTTTTGCTCTGTGCTGTATTTACCGAAGAGGTGCAGCAGTTAATTGTGCCTCCAGAACTCTATGTGGGTGATGTAGGGCAACTTAGATATTCATTTAATACACCCATAGATTTTTTTGCTCTAGCAGATTCTTCCTATATAAAAGATGATATTCTTTATTTAAATACTGACTCTAGTGCTTTTGTTTCTGCTAGCGGGCAATACGAGGTAAAAGAAGCATCTTTGCAAAGATATGGAGTAACTTATACTTTATTAATTACATTTGTGGCATGGCAACCTGGCTACATTAATATTCCCCCTTTTGATTTATATGAATATTGCACTTATAATTCTGAGCTAGATATAAAAGAGCCTTTTACAATAAATCTTGAGCCTATATTTATTTCTTCTATTACAGAAAAAACTAAAGATTTTGCTTTGCGACCTCCTGTTCCGCCTCTTCTTTTGCCAGAATCTAAATATTTTGTTTTAATTCTAGGTGTTATTTTTTTCTTAATTCTTTTTGCACTATGCTGGATTTTAATTAGATTTCACTTTGTTATAGCAAATATATTAGCATTAAAAGATAAAATTGGCTTTATGCGTAATGAGGGACGAACTAAAAAATTATTAAAATCCTTACTTGTAAAAAAGTATGATGATAAGGATTTTGCTTCTTCATGGCAACAAATAATGCGTTCGTATTTAAATAACAGATTTCATACTTCGTTTATTTCTGTTACAAGCAATAATATATTCAATTATATTAATTCTTTAACAAATGGCTTACTTGATAATAAAGCAGAAGAAGCTGCTATTACTTTATCTTCTTTATTTATTCGCACTGACTATATAATTTTTGCCTATGGTTCTATAGATTCTTTATTGCTACCAGCAGAAGAACACCGAGCGAGTTTTACTTTAGATGAGCGTAAAGAGATTGTGCAAAAAAGTATAGATTGCATTTATTTGTTTGAAGATACAGGGAGAAAGGCTTAAGTGATAGAGTTTGAAAATCCAGGAGCGTTTTTTGCATTACTCCTTATACCCTTTTTAATGTTTTTTAGACGGATAAATTACTTAGCTCCAATTTCTTTTTCTATTACATTAGGAGATTGGCATGGTAAACATTTTAAGAGCTACAATGCTTTTAGAAACTTTATTTCTGTTGTGGCAAAAGTTTTATGCGTAGGTAGTTTTTTGTGTATCGTGATAGCTCTAGCTTCTCCTGTATCTCATAAGCAGGAAAAGGTATATTCTTCGAGGGGAACAGATATTCTTTTTGTGGTAGATACTAGTCCTTCTATGGCTTGCTTGGATATTGCAGGTATGACACGCCTTGAGGCTGCAAAGAAAGCTATACGTATATTAGAGGAAGTTGATAAGGGAGCGGCTGTGGGGCTTGTGGAATTGGCAAAGGAAACTGCGGTAACAGTTCCTCCTACATTGGATAGAAGTGTTTTTTTTGACCGACTTGATAAAATGAGAATAGGAACATTAGGCGATGGTACTTCAATCGGAAATGGACTTAGTAGTGCAGTGCTTCATTTAGAGTCTTCTACTGCTCCTAATAAATGTATAGTGTTGATTACTGATGGGGAAAATAATGCAGGTTCAATAAATCCTCATACTGCAGCATTAATGGCAAAACAAAAAAACATAACATTGTATATTTTAGGTATAGGAACTAAAGGAAACGTACCTCTTGAATATGCAGACCCAAACACAGGACACATTATATCTGGCTACCTAGAAACTAATTTTGACGCAACTTCCCTTTCTTTAATTG
>CAJOPO010000369.1 GCA_905236315.1 uncultured Treponema sp. | reverse complement strand
TATATTTTCCTAGGGATACATTAAAGGAAAGGTGGCATCCTACACAAAAACCATTAGAACTACTCAAGTATTTAGTCAGAACATATACTAACAAAGGTGATTTAATACTAGATCCCTTTTTGGGTGGCGGTACTACTTATGTAGCTGCTATGGGTGAAGGTAGAGAATGTATTGGTATTGAAAAGGACATAAACTTTTTTAATAGTGCTAAAGAACGTGTAGATAGGTGGTGGGATAATGTATGACTATGTTTATACTGATAAATGTATGTTTAAGGGGCATTGTCCCAGAGAATCTAAGCAAGGCTGTGATGTGAGTTGTCCAATACAGCCTGAATTTTATTTTTTACTGGATTCTAGTAATGTACCTAAAAAATATTTAGGACAAACAGTATTATATCCCACAGATAATGATGTCGAAGCATTTATAACTTTACGAAACATAAAAGAAGATATAGAGAACTTTGTACTAGACGGTAGAACTCTTTATCTATGGAGTAAAGCCGCAGGTACGGGGAAAACCAGTATGGCATGTAAAATGTTAAAATCGTACTTAGCATATATCTGTATTGGTAATGGATTTCAAGAAAGAGCATATTTTTCATACATACCAACGATGTTACTAACTATGAAAGACTTTGACCATAGGGAGCAAAGACAAGAACTTGTTGATATATTAAAAACAAGAGAACTTGTTGTTTTAGATGATATTGGGGCAGTTAAAAATACAGAATATGATAGAATATTGTTGTCTGACATTATTAACACTAGATATAATAATCAACTAGCTACCATATATACATCTAATATTAGTCCTCAAGAACTAAGCGTTGTAGTTGAGCCTAGACTTGGTGATAGAATGTGTTCAGACCTTGTAATAGAAATTACTGGTAATGGGCGAAGAAAATACACCAAAGACTATAAAGGAGGGAATGGTAAATGAGTGTATCTGAATATCAGCTTCTTAATAAAGTCTTAGCAGATAAAGACTTTTCACTAATAGAAGATAATATGCTAACTCAGGAACATTTTCCTCAAGTTAAAGATGAGTTTAACTTTATTTGTAGTTTTTATGCACAATATAAAGATATTCCTGATAAAGAAACTATAACAGCTAAATTCCCTGAATTTAAGTATTTTGAAGTAACACAATCAGTACAGTCTATGGTAGATGATTTGCGAGAGCAAGCACTGTTTACTCGTACTGTAGATGTAATAAATAGTAGTGCTGATTTAGTGTCACAAGATGCTAATAAAGGGGTTGAATATCTTCTTAGTAGGATACATGAATTACAGCCAACATATTCAGTACCCTATATTGATATTATGCACGATAACTCAAGATTAAAAGAATGGCAAGAAAGACAAAAAAATCCTACAGGTAGTTATATACCATTACCCTTTAAGGAACTAGAAGATATGTTATATGGCTATCAAAGAGGTGAAGAATTATTTTTATGGTTAGGTAAAAGCGGCCTTGGCAAGTCATTCACCTTATGTAAAAGTGCAGAAGTAGCTAGTGCTAGTGGCTATAGAGTAGCCTTTATCTCACCTGAAATGAGTAAAAACTCTATTGGACTGAGAATAGACTCTTCTCGCACACACTTTAATAATATTAGTATGCAAAAGGGATTACTTATACCGGGGTATGAGGAATATTTTGATGAAATAATGCAATCAGATGAACATATCTTTGTAGCAGATAGTAGCGACTTTGATGGTGATATATCTATTGCTCAATGTAGAAATTTTGTTAAACAGACTAAAGCTGATATACTTTTTATAGATGGTTTAGTTTATGTTAAACCTGATGGATATGACCCTAGAATGAGTATGACTGATGTAATGGGTAAAGTAGGACAACAGCTACTGGCTTTTTCTAATGAAGCAAAAATACCTGTGGTTGCTGTAGTACAAGCACAGCGGTCAAGAGGTAGGCTTAGTCCTGATGAAGAAGATATATCAACAGCCGAGAATATATTTGGTAGTTATCAATTAACACAGGCAGCTACAAGAATAGTCAGTATAAATAGACAAGCTAGTGCATTAAAATATGTTATAGTAAAAAATAGATACGGTCGTGACCATTTAGGTAGCAAGGGCGGTATTTTATTTAATGTAGACTTATCTACATCTACATTTACATTTATTCCTAGCCTAGAAGATATTGTTGCTAATGATGAGGCTAAGAAAGAAGCAGATG
>CAJOPO010000368.1 GCA_905236315.1 uncultured Treponema sp. | reverse complement strand
TGTTGTAAGTCGCGCTATTATAGCGACTTACAACTTGCAGGAACCTCGAAAAACTTTCTGAAAGGGAGTTTTTCGAGGTTCCCTTATATGGAAGGCTCTAAGATAGTAGAGAATGATTTTTTGCTATGTTTTTCTACTAGTCATAGGTATTTTTTTATGATATTCTGATATAGTCAAAAAAAGGAGTTTCTGATTTATGGAAAAAAAAAGTATAGATACTCATGCGTGTACATTGGATAAAATAATTAGTCTATGTAAAAGACGTGGCTTTGTATATCAAGCAAGCGAAATTTACGGCGGACAAGCAGGTGCATGGGATTATGGACCATTAGGAGTAGAGTTTAAAAGAAATATACAAAATGCTTGGTGGAAGTATATGACACAACTGCATGATGATGTAGTTGGTCTTGATTCTGCAATTTTTCAGCACCATAAAACTTGGGAAGCAAGCGGACATGTGGCGCATTTTTCTGACCCGATGATTGATTGTACAGAATGTAAGGCTCGTTTTAGGGCGGATTCTCTTATAGAAGATTTTTGTACAAGTAAGGGAATAAAAACTGATAAGCCTGTTGATACAATGACCCATGAAGAGATGAAGGCTTTTATTGATGAAAAGGGAATAAATTGTCCTACTTGTGGAAAACATAATTATACAGCGGTGCGTGAATTTAATTTAATGTTTAAGACACATTTAGGACCTGTTGCTTCAGAAGCCTCCCTTATTTATTTACGCCCAGAAACCTGTCAGGGCATCTTTACAGATTTTAAGAATATTGTTCAATCAAATCGTATGAAGATTCCTTTTGGTGTTGCACAAGTAGGAAAGTCTTTTAGAAATGAGATTATATTTAAGAATTTTATTTTTAGAACATGTGAATTTGAGCAAATGGAAATGGAATATTTCTGTAAACCAGGAACTGATGATGAGCATTTTGCTCGTTGGCGTAAAGAACGCTGGAATTTCTATCTAAAATACGGCATTGCAGAAAAGAACCTACAGTGGCATCATCATGATAAACTAGCTCATTATGCAAAAGATGCCTATGATATTCAGTATAATTTCCCTATTGGTTTTGAAGAGATAGAGGGTATTCATAACCGTACGGATTTTGACTTAAGCCAGCATACAAAAACCAGTGGCAAAGATATGAATTATATGGACCAAGAAGACGGAAATAAGAGTTATACTCCTTATGTAATAGAAACTTCTGCAGGTCTTAATCGAAATTTCCTTGCATTCTTGTGTGAAGCCTATGAAGAGCAAAATGTTGGTTCTGCAGATAAAGAAGATTATCGTACTGTTTTACATTTACATCCACTTCTAGCTCCTATTACTGTTGCAGTTCTTCCTCTAATGAAGAAAGATGGTCTTGCAGAGAAAGCGAGAGAAATCCAACAAAGTCTAAAAGAAGATTTTGTTACGGATTATGACCAAAGTGGTACTGTAGGAAAACGCTATCGCCGTCAAGATGAAGTAGGAACTCCTTTTTGCGTTACTGTGGATTATGATACTATAACAAAGGAAAATCCTAATTATGAAACTGTTACAGTGCGCTTTAGAGATAGTATGGAACAGAAACGTGTAAAAATAGCGGAATTGTCTAGTTTTATCTATACTTCTATTCATTCATACCAACCTGTAGAAAAGAAGTAATAGTTATGGAATACGTTGCTCTAGGAAAAACTAGTCTCTTAGTTAGTCGTACTGCTTTTGGTGCAATGAGTTTAGATTGCAAAGAAATAGAAGATTTTGGCGAAAATGCAGATGAAAAAGCTTGCGCTATAGTGCATCAAGCCTATGACGCAGGCGTGAATTTCTTTGATATAGCTCATAGCCATGAGGTTTGTGAGCAACGTTTAGGTGCATCCCTACACGGTATAAGGCAGAATGTTATACTTGCAACAAAAACTTCTGCTCATACCGTAGAAAAACTTCGTTATGATTTAAAAGCGAGTAGGGATGCGTTAGAATCCGATTATATAGATTTGTATCAAATAGAAAATCCTGATAAGTTACCTCGTCCTAAAGATGATTCTGGCATTTATGATGAGTTACTTTCTCTTAAGAAACTAGAAATTATACGCCATATAGGTTTAGCTACAGAAAATATAGATATAGCTAAAGAAGCCGTTGAAAGTGGGCTATATGAAACTATACAATTTCCATTTAATTTACTTTCTGGAGAAGAGGCGAAAAATATAGTATATTTATGTAAAGAAAAGGAAGTTGGCTGTATTGCTATGCAACCATTGAATGGTGGGGTTATGAGCAATATTCCTCTAGCTTTTGGTTTTTTACGACAATATGAAAATGTAGTTCCTGTTTGGGGCTTTCATACGCAGGAAGAGCTACAGCAAATATTATACTTTGATTCTCATCCGCCTGTTATTGATGACCAATTTAAGATGGAAGCAGAAAGATTAAGAGCTTTCTTTAATTAAGAAGATAAACAGGAAAAAACTCCTTTAACTTAAAACTGTATGGTGCTTCCTTAATTCTTTTGTACAGTTTCTATGCTTTTTATTACATCGTGCGCTTCTTCTTTATTCATAACACGTATTATCTTCATTGTTGTATCATTAGTTTGTATATTTTGTGGTGTTCCGTCTTCATTTTTCTGCCCTATTATTTGGACTACAGGATTTTTAGGGTCATCGGGGGTAACATCTACAACTTGTGCTATCTTACCATTTGATAAATATACATAGGCACCAATAGGGTATAAAGATAGGCTATATAGTAAGGCTTTTAGAATGGTATCATCATATTGATGATTTTCATTTTTTAGCATTTCTATCATGGCTTCGTATGTGGTTCGTGCTTCCTTAAAATATCTAGGTGCTGTTATGGCTTCAAAGGAACAAGCTACGCCTATAATCTTTCCATATAGTGAAATATTATTACCTACACTATGACGAGGATATCCAGAACCATTTTCTCTTTCATGATGGTCTAAAACTGCTAACTGTATACTTAGAGGAAAGTTACATTCCTTCATAATATTATAACTGATTATAGGATGAGTTAATATTTGAGTTTTTTCTGCTAATGTAAGAGGCCTATCGTTCATGTATAATTGAGGAGAAAGTCTTATCATTCCTATCTCATGTAATATACAGGCTACTCCAAGCTCTATTAGTTTTGTTTGTGGCATCTTTAGTTGTAAGCCTATTGTTAGTGCAAGAACTGTAGCTCTCATACTGTGATTTACAAGAAAGTTTTTGTTGCGGTCTTCTAAACTTGAAGTTACACGTAACATAAAACGTTGGTTATCTTTTATAAATAGAACTAATTCCCTTACTGTAGAATTTATTTCTCCAATATTGAATTCCTTATGAGTTGCATAATGTGTATAAATACTGCTTATATAGCGTGCATAAGCAGTATAAATATCTTGGGCAATCTGCATATGTGTTTTTTCATTAGATGAATCTTTTGATTTTGCATTTTCTAAGGCAAGTCGTATTTCTGGATTAGCAGGAATTTCCTCTCCATTTTGATTGCGTTCCACTAAGTCCGTAATATCTTCTGTTTTACTTGATAAAATCCTTTTCTTTGCATCTGAAGTTGAACTGTTTTGTGAATTAGAAGTTGTCTTTATAGAATGAGAAGCCTTTGTTATAGTATTTTCTTCTGTTTGTAAATCTGTAAATCCCCATTCTTTAAGTGCAATGAGCGTTGTATTAGGAATTGGACAACCTGCAGGACAGATAAGAAATAATCTATCTAGCATTAAATCTGATGATAAAATTGTATTTGCAGTTAAATTTGCTAGCTTACAGGTTCCCATTTTGTACCTCGTTAGAGCCTTTAATATATAAAGAAGATATTGAAAGTTTTTCTTAACACTACTACTTCTTATTAGTTTTCCTTATAAATATAACAGTTCTTTAAAAAACTATTCTATTTATCCTTATTATCGGTCTTTTTTATTAAAAAGTAAAGCAAAAGCATAAATAGTAAAATTAATTTTCAATAGCTCCCCCTTAAAAACTGATTTTCACGATTTGTGAGGTATACAATTTGCGGTATAAAAATTAGATTTAGGGGACTATCGTATGTTGCCTTACGCTTGCCTTAGCCATGAAAATGATTTGTAAAAAGGATAAAATTAGGTCTTTTTTATTGCCCGCCTAAAAAATCACCATAAACGAAGATGTCTTTTATTGCTTCTATTGAAAATAAAACCTTTATTATGTAAAATACATTTTATGCGCAAGAAAATTTTGCTAGTTGCCTTTATTATGATTATTTCTGCACTAGCGATTGTATATATAAAAAATAACATAAACAATAAAGATAAATCTGAACAAAATCAATTTGATTCTACTTCTAATGATATAAATTTATCAAGCAACGGTTCTTCTAATGCCATTGAAGAAAATTCTGAATATTTGCAAACGTCATTACTTGTTTTAAATGAAGATGAAACTCTTATACGAACAGAATCTATGGATTTTGACGGCGATGGCTATGATGACCAAATAGATGCTATAAAAACTGTTTCAAGTCCATATTTACAATTATTAATAGGCTTGTATAATCCTAAAACTCGTTCGTATGAGCGCATGGGGGTAATTGCAACTCCTATAACACAGGTAAAAACATTTTCTTATACAGGTATGGATTTAACAGGTGAGCATAAAACTGCACTTGTATTTCAAGGATTTGCAGAAGACGGAAACTCAGTATTACAAGCTTATTTTATACAAAAAGAAAATAATACATTACGTTTTTCTTTGATAGCGGATTTACAAGGAGATGGAACAATATTTATTCAGCAAATAGATAGAAGTGAGAGTTATGCTTTTTCTCAATCTAATGGAGATAGCTATCCTATATGGGTATATAGCTCTGACCCCAATATGCCAAATAGTACCGACCAAATACATTATAGATATGAATGGAATCCCAAGTCTGGAATATACGAACTTGCTTCTAGCCAGCGCATAACAGGAAGTTTATTAGCGGCACGCG
>CAJOPO010000367.1 GCA_905236315.1 uncultured Treponema sp. | reverse complement strand
TGTTGTAAGTCGCGCTATTATAGCGACTTACAACTCGCAGGAACCTCGAAAAACTTTCTGAAAGGGAGTTTTTCGAGGTTCCCAATAGAAAAACGATAGCGTATTATCGTAGATGGGAGTTTATTTATGGATATAAAGAAAGTTGGCATAATAGGAGCTGGTGCATGGGGTACTGCATTAGGTTGCGCTCTGGCTAGAGGTGGTCATAATGTAGAATTATGGGCTTTAGAACAAGATGTAGTGGATTCTATAAATACAAAGCATGAAAATACTCGATACTTGCCAGATTACAGGCTTTTTCCTACTTTAAGAGCGAATACTGATATACGCTCTGTTGCTACCGATAAGGAATTTATAATTATGGCAAGCCCTTCTCTTTATTTAGCGTCTACCATAAAACAATTTGTAGATGTGCCTAATGTAGCAAACGGCTCTTCTATAATAGGCTCTCTTACAAAGGGCTTTGTACCTAACCAAGCAGGACTTCCTAAGTTTGTTCTTGAAACTATGGAAGAAGCTCTTCCCCCATGTTATAAGGGAGCTACCGTGTACATAGCAGGCCCCTCTCATGCAGAAGAAGTAGCCTTAGGCAAGATAACAGGGCTTATATCTGCAAGTGAACATCATAGAAATGCAGTTCGTATGAGAGATTTATTGCGAGTGCAAGGTCTTATGGTATATGCCTCTTTTGATACAATAGGGGTGCAGGTCTGTGCTGCCGTAAAAAATGTAATCGCCGTTATATATGGTAGCTTAGATGCTCTTGCAGAAACAAGTGATATTTTTGGTGATAATACAGAAAGTTTACTTATGGCAGCAGGACTTAACGAGATTCAGACAATAGGCAAGGCTCTAGGTTCAACTCATCCAGAAACATTTACTTCTATAAGTGGGGTAGGGGATTTGGATGTAACATGCAAGTCTAAGTTTGGACGCAATAGAAGATTTGGGCAAGATATTATAAAAACAGATATGCTTTCTCGTTTTGAAAACCTAGATGACTTAATCGCAAATGTACAAAAGGTAGGCTATCTTCCAGAGGGGGCTATAGCGTGTAAATATGTACATCAGATGGCAGAAGATAAAAAGTTAAAATTACCCATTTGCTCCGCCCTTTATAAAGTGTTAAATAAAGAAATCACACCTCAAGAATGTTTACTAGAGTTAGTGATGAACCGTTAGCTATAAGCAGGTAGCTATAGCAAGATAAGAAAACATATTTGAAGTTTGTTTTAATGGGAGATTATTATGTTAGAAAAAATAACAGGCACATTTAGCAATATAGTACGTACTTTAAGCGGTAAGTCTAAGATTACAGAAAAAAATATAGAAGAAACCGTTGAACAAATAAAAATGGCCTTATTGGAGGCGGATGTAAACTTGCGCGTTGTTCGTAGGTTTGTAAACAGCACCATAGAAGAAGCTAAGGGAGAAAAAGTTTTAAAAGCTGTAGACCCAGGTCAGCAATTTGTAAAGATAATCTATGACAAGATTGTTGCCATGCTAGGTGACCAGAAAACTGACCTAGCATTAAAGGGGCCTGATACCTATTCTGTAATCCTTTTGCTAGGTTTGCAAGGGGCTGGTAAAACTACAGCTGCACATAAACTTGCATATAGGTTAAAGAAGGAAGGTCGCCATCCCTTGCTTGCCGCTTGTGACTTACAGCGTCCTGCTGCTATAGAGCAGCTTTCTGTTTTGGGGCAAAAGATAGATGTTCCTGTTTATAAAGAACTTGATAATAAAAATGCTGTAAAAGTTGCAAAAAATGCACTTGATTATGCAAAAAAGAATGGTTTAGACACAATAATTATAGATACTGCAGGTCGTTTACAGATTGATGATGATTTGATGAAGGAACTTGTAGATGTAAAAAAGGCTGTAAATCCTGTAGAAACTATTCTTGTAGCAGATGCTATGACAGGTCAGAATGCCGTAGACATAGCAAAGACTTTTGATGAACAACTTGGACTTTCTGGTGTAATTCTTACTAAGTTTGACTCAGACGCAAGAGGTGGCGCTGCCCTTTCTCTAAAGAGTATAACAGGAAAGCCTATTTTATTCATAGGTACAGGCGAAAAAACAGAGGACTTTGAACCCTTCCACCCAGATAGAATTGCTAGCCGCATACTTGGCATGGGTGATGTTGTTTCTTTAGTAGAAAAAGCGCAAGAAACTGTAGATGAAGAAGAAGCTCTAAAGATGCAGAAGAAAATGATGCGCAACGAGTTTACTCTACAGGATATGTTGGAGCAGCTACAATCTGTAAAGAAAATGGGGTCTGTGCAGCAAATTCTTGATATGGTACCAGGCCTTGCAGGGCAGATAAGTGAAGACCAAATTGATAAGGCAGGACTAAAGAGGCAGGAAGCTATTATTTTAAGTATGACAAAGAAAGAACGTCAAAATCACTTAATTATAGGTCCTAGCAGAAGAAAACGCATTGCAAAAGGCTCTGGTACTTCTGTGCAAGAGGTTAATAAACTAATAAAGCAATTTGAAAAAACAAAGCTTACAATGAAAAAATTAACTCGTAACAAGGGTGCGCAGGCTAAAATGATGCAGCAAATGATGGGGTCATCTGGCGGAATGGATATGTCGCAACTATCAAATATGAAGCTACCAAAAGGATTTAAACTACCTAAGGGATTTAAGTTTTGATAAGGAAAGACCCTAAACGCATGAAGTTGCTTGGGATAATTAAGTTTCTAAGCAACTTTTTTGTTTCTTTTTGTACAGTTTTATTTGTGTTTTATGTGGTTATAAATATTTATATGATAAATTATTCTAAGCCATATACTTATAAAGACATTACATCCCTTCCTTCTAAATACACCGTAATCATACCAGGAGCTAAAGTATACAAAAATACAGTTTCCCATGTTGTTCGTGATAGAATAGAAGCGGGGGCTGCGTGCATAAAAAATGAAAAAGCACAAAAAGTTTTGATTTCTGGCGACCATGGAAGAAAGGAATATGATGAAGTAAATCAAATGCGCATTTATATGCAAAAGATTTATGGAATTGACGGCGATATTATATTTTTAGACCATGCAGGTTTTTCTACTTATGAAACAATGTGTCGAGCAAAAGAGATTTTTTGCGTAGAGGATGCAATAGTTGTAACACAGAAATTTCATACAGCAAGGGCTGTCTATATAGCAAGAAAGTTAGGTCTTGATGTTGTAGCCTATGAAGCTCCTGAGATAACAGGTTTTTCTAAAAGAATACATTTAAGTTGGACTATAAGAGAAAGCCTTGCAAGAGTAAAAAGTTTTTTTCTAATTCTTTTTAGGGTAAAGCCCACCTTCTTAGGAGAAAAAATCCCAATTACAGAAAGTTCAAAAGCCTCATGGGATATTTTAGAATAAATGAAATATCATAGAGAATTTTTGTTCTTTGTGTATATATTAATTTTAGCCTAAGACGAGACATCATGCATTGCCGAAATTCTTCACACGTAGCCTAAGGCGTGATGTCTTGCATTATCGGAATTTTTGAAACGCAGCCTAACGTTTTAAAATCAGTCAACAACGAGTAAAGATGCTTCCTTACCGTCTACTGTATAGACACGATGAGGATTTGTTTTATCAGGAAAAGACTGCATACCTATGTAGTAAGCATATTGATAAGTTCCTGGAGGCAGAGAAAGATAGCACTGATACTGACCTGGAGATACTTCTTGTAGTTCATATATCCAACTATCCCAGTTTGTAAAACTACCTCCTAAGCGTATATGTTGACCTGTTTTTCCTATGTAAACAAATTTAATTCTTCCATCTTCCTGCTTTTCTGTAATTAGGGGAATGGTTCTATGAGCATTAACTTGTGATAAAACTAATCCTGCCTTTTCATTATATTGTTTATTAGGATTTTGTGGGTCTGTAGTCCATAAACCATCAACAACTATTCTATAATTAACTGTTTGAATATTTTTGGGTAATTCAAGTATATAGAAATATAAAGAATCCTTAATTTCATATTCTGCATCTCTTAACTGTTTTATCTTAAACTGATGAACTGTTCTAAAGTTTTCAAAATCAAAGGCGATTCCTATGAATCTTGCATTATTTTCTTGAGTGAATATAACATAGTTTCCTTTTAAATAGGGAGCCGTTACTTCTGTAATTCCTGAAGCAAGAAGAGCATAATTAGCCTCTTCGTCAGATAAACCACCTGTTTCTTCTGCAAAAATGAATATTAAAGAGAAAATCGTAAAGATTATAGTAGCAAAAATATTCTTTTTCATATTTTATATATCGGCTTCACTTTATATAATTTTATAAAATAATAGTAAAAAAAGCAATTAGAAACAAACGGATTTATTCACCCCTAACGGTGCTCATCTAAGAGCCTGTCTAAAAACTAGTAAAAAAACACAATCCGTGCTAGACTGGAAACTATGGGCAATGGGCATAATTATCCAAGCGAC
>CAJOPO010000366.1 GCA_905236315.1 uncultured Treponema sp. | reverse complement strand
GATGAAAAAAATATAAGAGAAGGTCTTGCTGCAAACTTTGAAATGGAAGGATATAATGTAAAAATGGCAGCAACAGGAGCAGAAGGTCTTTCTCTTATAGAAAAAGGTGATATAGATTTAGTTATAACAGACTTACGAATGCCTGGAATAAGCGGTGAACAGGTTCTTGCAAAAGTTACTTCAGAAACACCAGGAATTCCTGTAATAATTCTTACAGGACATGGAAGCATAGATAGTGCCGTAGACGCAATGAGGCATGGTGCCTATGATTTTTTAACAAAGCCTCTTAACCTTGACCAGCTAGAAATGATTGTAAAAAGAGCCTTGCAAGGTAGGGAGATGAGCCTTCAGCATCAGCAATTAAAGCATGAGCTAGAAGGAAACATTGCTCTAAAGGGTATGATAGGCAAATCTTCTGCACTACAAAAGGTGCAAGAAATGATTAGGAGAGTTGCAGATAGCAAGGCGAGTGTTCTTATTACAGGAGAGAGCGGTGTTGGCAAAGAACTTGTTGCAAATGCTATCCATAATCTTTCTAGCAGGAAGGATAAAAGTTTTATAAAAGTACATTGTGCAGCCCTAAGCGAAACCTTACTAGAAAGTGAATTATTTGGACATGAAAAAGGTGCATTTACAGGGGCTGAAAAAATGCAAAAAGGACGCTTTGAATTAGCGCATGGAGGAACAATTTTTTTAGATGAGATTGGGGAAATAAACCAAAATGTGCAAATAAAAATATTGCGCGTTTTGCAGGAAAAAAAGTTTGAACGTGTTGGAGGCGAGCAAACCTTAGAAGTGGATGTTCGCATTGTGGCTGCTACGAATCGTAATTTGGAAGAAGAGGTAAAGGCTGGTAGGTTTAGGGAAGATTTATATTATCGTTTAAATGTTATTCACATACAAGTTCCCCCACTTAGAGAGCGTAAAGATGACGTTCCTTTACTTATGGCAAGTTTTTTAGATGAATTTAATAAAGAAAATAATAAAAATATTGTAGGTATTGATAACAGAGCAAAGGCCGCTATATTTAAATATAATTGGCCAGGAAATATAAGAGAACTTCGTAACTGTATGGAAAGTGCAGTTGTTATGTGTACAGGTAAGGAAATTAGTTTATCAGATTTACCCCCTACAATATCGCAAACTACCGCTAATGATTTTGTGAATATACCTTTAGGAATACCTATGGAAGAGGCAGAAAAAATTATTATACAAGAAAATCTTGCTGCAAATAAGAATAATAAAAGCAAAACTGCGGAAATATTAAAAATAGGACGAAAAACATTGCAACGAAAACTATCTGAATGGGGTATTACAGAAGAGGGAAAATAAATGTCAACAATGTATGATAGATTAGGTGAACTATTAAATGAAACTTTAGAAGCAGGAGAAGTACGTTTTGTTCGCATGGAAAATCCTGTTCAAGAAGAATCTAATACCGTTGTAGAAGAAGAGAAAACATTTGCGGAGGCAAAAGCGGATGAAATTATTGATAGCATAAAAAAATCTCGTGCAAGACGCATAATAGAACAACAAGAAGAATATCAAACAGTAGAGGCTACTATTTATAAATCAGGTACAGCGCATAATATTAATATCTCTTCGTATTCACCTAATAATTTTATATATAAAAAGATTACACCTGATATTGAACGTGCTTGCAGACTATTAGAACTAGAACAGAATTTTTCTGAAGATGAGATAAAAAAAGCGTATAAACAAAAATTAAAATATTATCATCCAGACCGCTACGAAGGAAATGCTGTTTTACAAAAAGTTGCAAGCGATAAAACTCAACAAATAGTAAACGCTTATCATTTGCTGTTAGATTTTGTAAAATAACTTAAGCCTAAAAAGCCCCGAACGTACGCTAGAAGCACATTCGAGGTGGCAGCCTTTAGATGCGAACTGTATTAAATAACAGTACCAGCTGGAATAACAGAGAATTTAGGTATAACAATAATACCATCTGTACTATAGAACAAACCGTGGTCACCATCTTCGTAGTGTTTACCACTTACGTTAATGCTACAGTTATCTCCAATGCGAGAGTTTTTATCTATAATAGTTCTCTTAATATTACAATTTCTACCTATACCCAAAGCAGGAATGTTTTTGTGTGCGTCATTAATTTTATCATCATTACCTTCGTAATAATCAGCACCCATCATTATTACACCATCTAAATCACAGCCTTCGCTTATCATTGAGCGAACACCAATTACAGAATTCTGTATACGTGAATTAGTGATAACGCAACCTTCACTTGCTAAAGAAGCATTCATATCTGCACCATTAATTTTGCTTGGAGGCAAATTGCGCATGTGAGTATAAACAGGTTTCTTTTCATCGTAGAAATTAAAACTAGGTATTGGCTTTGTTAAATCTAAGTTT
>CAJOPO010000365.1 GCA_905236315.1 uncultured Treponema sp. | reverse complement strand
TTGTAAGTCGCGCTATTATAGCGACTTACAACTCGCAGGAACCTCGAAAAACTTTCTGAAAGGGAGTTTTTCGAGGTTCCCTTTACTTTATTTCAGCATACATTTCATAACCTACAAAAAATTATGGGGTTCTTAGGGAACTCCCTTGAAAAATACCTTAGTCGGTTGACCAAAAGACTTTATAATGAGAAAATATAAAATCTATGAGTAAATATATTTTTGTTACAAGCGGAGTTTGTTCAAGTCTTGGGAAGGGTGTTGCTTCTAGTACAATAGGAAGTTTGCTTGAATGTAGTGGGTTAAAGATTTCTATGTTAAAATGCGACCCATACATAAACGTAGACGCAGGGAATATAAGCCCCTATCAGCATGGGGAAGTATATGTTACAGAAGATGGAGCCGAAACAGACTTAGACTTAGGTAATTTTAGTCGTTTTACAAGTATTCAGCTTAACAATAATAATTGCCTTTCTATAGGTAAAGTTTACGAAAATGTCATAAGAAATGAGCGTTCTGGTCGCTATAATGGACGCACTGTTCAAGTAATTCCTCATATAACTGACGAAATAAAAAGATATATAAAACATTTAGGAAGTTCTACTAATGCAGATGTAGTTATTGTAGAAATTGGCGGAACCGTAGGAGATATAGAAGCAATTCCATACTTAGAAGCAGTGCGCCAGTTAATGAGGGAGCAAGGAAAAGCTAATGCGCTTAGCATTCACTTAACGCTTATTCCTGTTATAACAGGGGGCGAGCTAAAGTCTAAACCAACTCAACACTCTGTTAAGCAGCTACAGGAAGTAGGTATACAGCCTGATATATTACTTTGCCGTTGCAGTGCAAGCGTTGATGACGCTATGAAAAAGAAGATTGCTCTTTTTTGTAATGTTTCAGAGGGAGCGGTTTTTATATCTCCAAATATACAAAAATCCATTTATGAGCTACCTGTTATATTCCATGAGCAAGGATTAGACAAAAAAGTTTTAGAAAAACTAGGTCTTGGGAACAGAACAACAGATATTAGGCAGTGGACAGACTTTTTAGATAAACTAAACCATACAAGCAAAAGCGTGACTATTGGAATGGTTGGTAAAAAGGACTATCTTGATAATTGTTATAAATCTGTGCAAGAGTCTCTTTTCCATGCGGCAGTTACAGCGCATAATGCAGAAATTAGTATAAAGAAAATAGACGCAGAAACCTTAGAAAATACAGCAAACTGGGAGCAATATTTTGAAGATGTAGACGGTATTATAATACCCGGTAGCTATGGGCAAAGGGGCTTTTTGGGATTACTGACAACTGTAAAATATGCTCGCGAAAACAATGTGCCATATTTAGGCATAGACTTAGGAATGCAACTTATGGCTATTGATACTGCAAGGTCTTTGTGTGGTTGGGAAGATGCTGATACTACGGAGTTTATTCAAAATAGCCAGCACCCCATAATAAGCTTGCCCGAAGAACAACTTGGTCCTTCAGAAACGGTTATGAAGTTAGGTGCAGAGGCTATAGATATAACAGAAGGTTCTAAACTTTATTCTGTATATAATTCAAATCATATAACGGAACGACATCGTTCAAAGTATTCTTTTGATAGAAGATATACTCAAGATATGACAAAGCAGGGGCTTATTACCAGTGCAAAATCCGCTGTTGATTCTCAAACAGAAGCATTTGAATGGGAAAATCATCCGTGGGGCATAGGCGTACAGTATCATCCAGAGTTTGTAAGTAGACCTTCAAAACCCCATCCGCTTTTTTGCGCATTTATTCAAGCTGCAATTAATAATAGATGAAGCGTTTTCTTATTTCTCTTTGTTGTTCTCTTTTTATGCTATCCGCTTGCTCTTTAAGATATGAGCAACAAACTTCTATGGAGGATAAAATCCCTGAGTTTTTGTTTGAAAATGTTTCTTTTGAACGTTACCTAAGCGGGCAAAAAAGTTTTCTTTTAGAAGCACAAGTATTGGAGCAATATAAAAGAACAAATGAGTCTTATGGAAAAAATGTTTCTTTTTATAATTGGAATGAAGATGGAGAAGTGGAAACAACAGGAAGTTGTGATATGTTAGGAATAGACCCTGCAAGTAATATATATTTGCTTTTTAATAATGTCTTTGTGCAGGATATTCCAAACGAGCTTGAAATTAAGGGGCAACATCTAAAATGGAATGGTAATACAGAGCAACTTACCACTGACTCATTAGAAAAAGTGTATATTAAGCATAAAGATTTAACTTTAGAAGGAAGTGGATTTTCGGCAAGTGGTATAAGTAAAACCTTTTCTTTTACAGGACAAGTAAATGGTGTATACGAGGATAAAAAAGAAGATTAGTTTCTTCCTTATCATTTTATTAATTTCCATACCTGCATGTGCTGAAAGGATTCAATTTTCAGCAGATAGTATGACTAGTTTTTCTAGGGAAAACTACGATTATACAAAATTGACAGGAAATGCAAAAGTTATTACACCATCAATGGAGATTTTTTCAGATACTATAGAGATTTACGGAAATGACTTGCGCTATATTAGTGCTTCTGGGAATGTGCAAGGTAAAAACAAAGACTCTTGCCTAGAGTTTTCTTGTATTTCTATGGATTACGACAGGGAAACTAAGATTGCTACATTAAAGGACAATGTGCATTTAATAGATAGCGACAACGATGTTATAGCGGACGCACAATTAGTTGAATATAACTCAAACACAGAAACTGCTATAATGCAAATATCTGTAACGATTACTCAAAAAGATAATA
>CAJOPO010000364.1 GCA_905236315.1 uncultured Treponema sp. | reverse complement strand
CTAGTTTTTGATAATTCTTTTCTTGTAAAACAAAAGTAAGTTCATCAATCTTTTTTGTAAGTTCCTGAGGATAAAAAAGTTCTTTTTCTATAATCTGCGAGGGACTTTTTATGTTAGGAAGAGAATAATTACTTTGACGGAATATATCGCCCCTCTCTCCTAAAAATAGCTCTAAACCTTTGTTGCTTAAAGATATTGTACTTTCTCCAACGGAATCTTTTGTAGAGATTATTACTAAATCTTTTTTGCACAAAGCACTGCTCCCGTGCATTAGGGCGCGCAAAAAATCCACCTGCAAAACATGGTCATTTTCTGGATAAACAAATTGAGAAAACTTTATGATTAGTTCTTCTTGCCCCACCACTTGAACAAAATCACATAGCTGATAGTACCCTGTGCGGTCATATATATTGGGCAGTGTATCCTTTGTTTTTTTTACAAAAGGGCAAGACTTATATTGTTCTTCTAAAGAAAGTATTTCTTTTGCAATATCTACAGAGGAGGCAGAGGTGTTAGCAAGTTCTGCAATAATAAAGCCTGCTTTACTGGCAAAATCTTGCGCACTTATTACGTTTTCTCTTTTGGTATTTTGTAGTTCCACGTCTACATTAGGCAGTGGCTTATTGTTTAATATGCAGGTGCGTATATGGACAGGAATACTAATATCTGCATTTTCTAAAGATGCTTCTTCTCCAGAAAGTGAGGAAAGTATAATAAGTCCTTTAGAAATTAAAGCCTGCCAGTCTTCCATGTAGCGCAAAAGCATTATGGGTCTGCAATGAAAAATCTCTGCAATATCAGATATTCTAACGGAAGTGGCTCCTGCAATGCCTATATCAAATATGATTAAAAAAAGTAAGGTCTGATTTGGGGTTATATTTCTTAAATATTTTGAGATTTTATTATATTTTGAAGGATATTTTATCTCTAATAGTTCCGTGCTTCCGTCATTTTCTAGTATAGCATCTCTTATAGTTTCATATTCAACTATTGCATCGTATATTAGTTCTATAATAGTGGGCTTTGTCTTTTTTGCTTTTGTTACATTTTCTTTGCGTGCCATTGTAGAGCTATTCTACATAATAGTAAAAAATAAAGCAAGGTACAATGCAAAAGTCGCCTAGAAGCCCATGTGTAATGATGTACTGAATGACCGCAATCATTAGGAAACAAACGGATTTGTTCGCAGCTAACGCCGCTCACCTAAAAAAGTGAAGCCCGTTAGGGCTGAACAAATCCGTTTGTTTTTCCATGCACATTGCAGACAACAACGTGTACAGGTTGGTCGCTTCCCTCTTTCCCCCCTTGCAATCTTACCCGCTCTGTGCTATGATAATCTCATACTGAGATTCCGAAACAAGTACACTAGGAATTAGACGATAGGAATTAGTTGTGAGCGAGCAGTTATCAGTCTAACCACTGACCACTAATTACTAACTTCTATCGTCTATATCCTAAGTCTAGGCTCTACCTACTAAACTCTATCTCCTACCGTCTGCTCCCCCTAACTAAATCCCCCATTCCCCCTATCCAGAACCCCCACTACAACCTAGTTAGGTTACACTCCCTGCTGTGCAGTTGTCAGTTCTCCGCATGTTACAAGTTCCCAGTAGTCAGCCTTCAATTGCCCGCCCCACCACTAACTTCTATCATTTACCGCCTAAATTCTAAGTTCTACCGTCTAACTCCTATTTTACACATAGTTTCCTCTTTGCCGCGACAAGACTTGGCAACCTTTCATAAAATAAGCATAAAAAAGAATTTAGGGCTTGAAAAAGTAATATAAAGATAATATAATGATATACAATTTGATAGTGGGGGGGGTATCATAAAACAATGATGAAAAGCAATGTAATACCGCCAAGAATTGGCGACAGGGTACCGTATGTGTGCGCGAAGTGCGGTGTTAGGTTCACGGCAAAACTTGGGCTTTTGCCACTACCTGCAAGATGTCCAGAGTGTGGAAGCTCTATGACGCATAGGGATATGAGTGTGGTGTTTTAGGAGAAGATAGGAATTTTATGCAATCGGAGATTATAGAAACACAAGAAAGGCGAATGAATTTCTTATTCCAAGCAATGCAGGATAGTGAAAGTAGTGGTGTGATTTCTATTGTTAAGTCGCCAGAGTTCCCAAACAATGACTCGTTGAAAGGCAACCAAATGCGCTTTTTTCGCATTAAGAAATTGTCTTATGACGAGGATTTCCCTCATAGAGAAGCATTTGAGAATGTGCTTGCCACACTTGACAGTCCTTCATTTAATTTTGTCTACGTACTTACAGGAACAAACGAGGGCATAGAACTTGATGTGGGCATTGTGCAAAATGAGGCAGAGGTACAAAGCGATGAACTTGGAAAGAAACTTTCGGCGTATGATTATGGAGAGATTATAAAAAACGCGTTCGAGGGGAATTTTAACGGAAGTGCCATAGAAGCACTTGGTCCCAACGAAATTGATAGACTCGTAAATTCTTCTTCCTCATATACAGACGCAGGCATAATCACTGGAGTTCCGTCAGTAAACGAAAGGGCTGTAGGTGAGAGTACGGATTTTCAGGGCATTGACCGCCTTATAAATAGTATGCTAGGTCTTGAATGGAGACTTGTTGTTGTGTGTTCCCGTATTGAAAAGGGCGAGATTGACAGGCTCAAAAACGAGATATTTTCTCTCTATAACAATCTTTCCGCCTATGCAAAGCAGACTGTTCAACATTCCTCGAATAAAAGCGAGAACAAGTCAGAAACAAAGAATTCTTCCGACACGACAGGCAAGAACTCAGGTTGGAGCAAGAGCGAAAGCGAGAATAAGGGCTGGAGTAAAAGCTGGAGTAAAAGCGAATCTTATGACCACGATTCTAGCAGTACGAGTGGTGGAACATCTTCTTCCGAGTCGAAGTCAAGTGGTAAAAGCGAAAGCCATACGAAAGGCAAGAGCAGTCAGACAGGCAGTAGCACGGGAAGCGGAACGGCGGTTTCTGTAGAGTTTATCAACAAATATGCGCAAGACATAATGAAGTACATTGACGAAGAACTTATGGAGCGTTATAAGTTAGGCTCTAGTAAGGGCTTGTTTAACACTGCGATTTACTATATGGCAAAAAAGCCGAATGACGCAAAAAGGCTCTCTTCTGGGATTGTATCGCTGTTTCAAGGAAATCAGGCTATGAGCCTACCGTTGAGTGCGCAAAAAGTCAATCTTGCAAGAACCCCCGCACTGCTCCGCACCTTTCAGAACGGCTATGCAATACAAAGCGACATTGCAGAAGACGCTCTCTTACTAAAAAGCCGCCCATACGTTAATTCCTATGTTGGACTTAGCACCTATATGACGGCAGCAGAGGTAGCACTTATTGCGGGCTTGCCGCAGAACGAAGTGCCAGGACTAATCTTGAACGAAAGCGTACATTTTGGTCTAAATGTAAAAGACAGTGAAGATAAAGCAGATTCTATTCCGCTAGGTTGCATTGTGCAGAATGGACGTGCATTACCGCAGTTGCGTTTTAATTTGCAAAAAAGCAATTTGAACAAGCACATCTTTGTTGCAGGCGTTACAGGTAGCGGCAAGACGACAACCTGCCAAAAGTTACTCACAGAAGCAGCACTTCCTTTCCTTGTGATTGAACCTGCAAAAACAGAATACCGTAGGCTAATCAATGATGATAAAAGCGTCATCGTTTTTACGCTCGGAAATGCAACCGTTGCGCCGTTTTGCCTAAATCCATTTGAAATGCTAGACGGAGAACTTTTGTCATCGCACATTGATATGCTAAAGGCTACGTTTACCTCCGCTTTTCCTATGGAAGCGTCCATGCCACAGATTTTGGAAGAGGCAATATATAGCTGTTACAAAAAGAAGGGCTGGAACATTAATACAGGCATTTTCAAGGGGGCACCTGACGATAAATTCCCCATTCTGTTTGATTTACTTTCAGAGTTAAAAAATATCGTTTCGCAAAAAGGCTTTAGCAGAGAACTCAAAGCGAATTACGAAGGTTCTTTGGTAAGCCGCTTGTCAAACTTGACGGTTGGCTCTAAGGGCATCATGCTTAACTGTGTACATTCCGTTGACTTTCGCACTCTTGTAAAAAAGCGAGTTGTACTGGAATTGGACGCTGTAAAGTCCCCAGAGGACAAGGCATTTTTAATGGGCTTAATCTTATCCCGTCTTGCAGAAGCGGTAAAGGCTGCACATAGCGAGGACAATGATTTTGCACATATAACGCTCATAGAAGAAGCACACAGACTTCTTTCAAAGCCTAATTACAGCGATTCAGGCTCAAAAAAGGCAGCGGTAGAAACCTTTACGGATTTGCTTGCAGAAGTCCGCAAATATGGAGAGTCTCTGATTGTAGCAGACCAGATTCCAAATAAACTTGCACCTGATGTGCTTAAAAATACGAACTGCAAAATTATCCATAAGATTCTTGCACGAGATGATAAGGAAGCCGTTGGTGACTGTATGCTTATGGACGACAAGCAAAAGTCCTATCTGTCTGCTCTTGAAACAGGAAACGCAATTGTGTTTAACGAAAATACGGATAAGCCAGTACAGGTTAAAATCGAGAGGGCGACTAACACAGGCGAAAAAGACCCAAAAGACTGCGATGTAAAAGAATGTTTTGACGAGCAAAAGGTGGCTTTTGGCGAATGTTACAAGGAGCTAGAAGTTTTGGAATACGCAGAGGAGTTTTCTGAAGTCTGGGATAAACTTTCAAAAGTACAAGAAAGTTTTGAAGAACTTCCGTTGTATGAAAGACTCCGCTTTGATGTTGCCACTGTTTCAAAGTCAATAGGACGCTCCGTGTACGAGGTATATAAATGTTTAATTGCAAGGAGGGAGGCAGAATCTGGTTTTGGTATGACCAATTTTGAAGGAGCGAGTGAACGCCGCAAGGAGTTGACAGACTTCTTTACTGAAAAATTCCAGACGCAAAGAATAACGACAGAAGATGTAAAAGCAATGATAGATAAAAGATTTATATTTACAAATAAAAAATAACGGAGGAATGAATATGTTTTGGGATTCTATACTTTCTATTGGAAGGGCGATTGTTGATTTTGTTGAAAAATTGACAGTTGAAGAAGTAAAAGTCTTTGTAAAAGCGGTGGTTGAGCTTGGAAAAGAACTTGGCATACTAGACAAAGACACGGATATAATTGAACTTGGCGACAAGGCCATTCAGGCGGAGCATCAGGGTAAAAATCTAGAAGATTATGACTCTTCTGCTGAATTTGTGGCTAGCCTTGATGATGTTGAAACGGATGATGTGGAATCTGAAAAGATTTCCGATGAGGACAAACTTACAAAAGGGGCTGAACTAGTTGCACAACTTATAGCAGAGAAATACGATGGCTTTGATGTTGAAAAATATGCTGAATGTCAGGCTGATAATCCTGAGTATTTTACTCCAGAGCGTATAAGGGAATTTGGTAAGTTGATTAAGGAAGATTGTGAAATAGTAAATGATATTGTAGACTACATAAACGGCTCTGAAGTCAATATCGAAAAGCGCATAAAAGACGAGGAAGTCCTTGTCGGCATTGAAAAGGCTATTGACTCTAGCATAAGCGATGGGGAGGCACTTCAAAAGGTAAGAGAAGCCTTTCAGTAATAAGGAAATGGTGCAATGCAAAAAATTACAATTATTATTTGCAAGGACGAGTTTTTTGTCTTTGATGGAAATGAGCAGATTTACTTTGACGGAAATGAAAGTTTTCCCTACAGAGAAAATCGCGTAATAAAGGATATAGAGAAGCTACTCTTTAAAGTTGTTCAGATTTTTAACTTGGAAAGTGCTAAGGACTTGAGCGTTTGTATTGTTACAAATAAAGATGCTTCAATTACGGAATTTGTAAAGTTGGCCTTTACAGAACAGGAATATGGCACAAATGTTGCAAGTTTTATTGAGGCAAGATGTGTTATTAAAAAAGCTATACAGCAACTTTTGAATGACAGGTCTTTACACATTGCGGAATTTGGTATGAACTTTGACGGAGTGAACTACTTCCTAAAGGATGGCAGATTAGAAAAATTGCCGTTTAGTCTGCTTGGCTACCAGCTAAAAGTAGGGGACTTTGCAAAATATATCTAAAAGGAGAGTCTATGAAAACGTGTGAAAACTGTCATAATGTTAATAATGATAGTTCTTATTTTTGTCATAATTGCGGTTCTTTACTTGGCTTTAACGGAGAGTATAAAGATGTCTATTCCTTGAGCGAGTTCAAAATTGCGCGTATTCTTGATAATCTGCGCTCGAATGTGCCACATACAAAAATTTTGCTAGACGACACCGTAGACCTATATACCCGCAAGATTGAAAAATGCAGAGCTCTTCTTAATCTTCCCGAAATGCATGCAGACCGCAATCTTGTAGGCAAGATGAATAATTTTTTGGAACTGTGCAGAAAGCAGGAGTTCCAGATTGCCTTTGTTGGCACTATCAAGACAGGAAAGTCAACTTTGATAAATGCCTTGCTTGGAAGTAATTATGCTTCTATGGCAGTAACTCCAGAAACTGCTGCCCTCACAAAGTTTAGAAGTAGTCCACGCGATTATGTTCGCGTTACCTTTTATTCTCAAAAAGAGTGGGATAAACTTTGGGCTTCTAGGACAAGCGGTGCAGACAAGTTTATGCAAGAGTATAATGAACTTGGCGCAGAAGAGAAAAAGGCAGACTGGATTGGACATCGTGAAGAATACAAGGAATTTGCAAGGGATAAAGACGTTAGGGAAGAGTTAAAAAGGTGGTCTTCATCGCAGAGTGCGGAACATTATTTTGTTAAGGAAATAGAAGTTGGCATTTCTACATTACCCAAGTCCATCCCTGAAAATGTAGTATTTGTGGACACTCCAGGTCTTTCAGACCCTGTAGCATATCGCTCGGAGATTACAAAAGGTTACATTAGTCGCGCAAATGCTGTCTTTGTTTGTGTTGACGCTCAGAAGATTCAGCTTGAAGAGATGCAGACTATTTCTTCTGTGTTTGCTTTTTCATCGCACGATAAAAACAAAGTTTACATTATCGCAACACATTATGACACTCTGAATGACCCAAAGAAAGACTGGGCAAAGCAAAAGGCATACTTAGAAAAGCAATTTGTAGGTCCTGCGTTTTTTGACACAAGGGAGCAAGCTCAAAGTCACATAAAGCCTTCTGCAGCATACATCTACAACCTATGCCGAGATTTTGCAGGCTTAGAAAAGGAACAGAAAAAGCCTTTACAAAGGTTTGCTATTTCTCTTGACCTAGATTTAGACTCTCTTAGAGAAAGCCTTCCTGATATGGTGCGAGAGTCGGGCATTGACGAAATAGCAGAGGTAATCAATAAGCAACTTGCATCGAACTATCGTGAATTGCTCTTAAAAGACATCAAGCGCGCTTATGGCGATATAATGGTATCTCTTAAGAGACTTGGAGAAGAGCGTTGTGCTGATGAAAAAAGCGTGATTTCTGCAACTGATGCTAGCATTGAAGAGCTGGAAAATAAACTTGAAAAGCATAAAAAGGATTTTGAAAAGATACGAAACGACTCAGGACAGTTAAAGAAGTTTGTAAAGATAATTCAAACAGAAACAGATAAGCGCATTGAGTATGTTGTAGAAAACCTTGAAAAACTTGCAAAGAAATAACAATGAGACTAAGTGATTTTGCAGATTTGCTTGAATACGAGTTTTCCTGTGGTGGCGAAACGGATATTATTGGCATTGATTATGCAGATAGTGCACAGATGGGAGAAATTGCAGTTGCCTTTTCAAAGCGCGATATTGAGCGTGCAAAGAATGCTTCTGCCGTTTTGTGTGCTCCATGTCTTTTTCAAACGGACAAGCCTCTTTTAATGAGTTTTGAGCCGATTGAAACTGCGCTTGTAAAAATCTGCAAATGCCTTATCAAAGCTGGGACTGCAGTGGATTATGCAGATATGTGTGAACTCCATAATTGCGGAGCGTTCTGGAAAGGATGCGGCTGTAACATTGGAAGTGGCACAAAAATTGCAGCGGGTGCTGTAATCGAAAACAACGTAACAATAGGAGAGAATTGCCTTATTGGTGCAAACGCTGTGATAAAAAGCGGTAGCGTTATCGGAAACGGCGTGAGAGTTGGAAATTGTGCAGTTATTGGTGCGGATAGTTTTTATCATTACGCAGAAAAAGGCATTATAAAATCATTTGCAGGAATTGGAATAGCTGTGCTTGAAGATAATGCAGAGGTAGGAAATAACAGCGTTATCCAAAGGGGGCTTTTTAAGGAAACTCGTATTGGAAAAAATACTGTTATTGGCAACACGGTTGATGTGGGACACGATTGCGTGATAGGTAATAACTGCAAGATTGTGTCGCAAACAGGAATTGCAGGTCATGTTCGCATAGGAAATAATTGCATGATTTTTGGGCAGGTTGGAATAAACGGTGGTGTGAAAATCGGAAACGGCGTTATCGTAAAGGCAAAGTCTGGCGTTACAAAGGACATTGTAGATAACGCGGTTGTTTCTGGTTTTTATGCGCGAAACCATTTTGATGAATTAAAAACTTTTGTAAAGATACGGAACTTATAGTAGGAGGAAATATGGGCGGCGGTTGTTGTATTGGGGACAATCCTTTTTTCCAGATGATTAAAGATGGTGCTACGGCTATTGGGGATGCTATTAGTGGCATATTTTGCAGTGATTCTGGCTGTGGCTATCACCCAAGACAAGTTAATAATGCAGATGATGCTCGCAATGTAGCAAATGAAATTGCGGAAATACAAAAGAAGCAAGAGGGGCCAATTAAAAAAGATGAAGAAAAGATATTGGGCTATTTGGAAAAGTCTTTAGATAGATTGCTGCGCGAGGTAGAAAGGGTGAACTCTAAGGCATACGGCGGAAAAACGTTATACCTTAACATTAAAGGAATCCGTGAACAGCAGGAAAAACTGAGGAATGAAGTCATCGGTTTTATGTCTTCTGAAATGAACAAGCGCTTGGTTCCTACAGACAAAGAATTCTCCCTTCTTCTACAAAACCCTAACGATGAAGAACGAGGAAAAGCCTTTGATTCATTTTACAAAGAAGTTCGCTCTGCTTCGATTAAAACACTGTCTGAAAAAATCCAGCAGACAATGAAGAAACAGCAAAAGATGATAGAAGAGGAAGTTTTAGACCGCCTTAATGAAATTGATTCTGCAATGCAAAAAAAAGAAGATGATTATCGAGCTATCTTACAGTCTAAAGAAAAAGCCGAAAAGACTGTTGCAGAGGAGAGAGCTAAGCACGTTTATGCCTATGAGCTTTCTGATATTCTTTTAGAAACAGTCAACGAATGACTTTTGAGGGATTTACTATGTTTACAAAATTAGATAGAGAATTGTTAGTTGGATTAACTAATCGCCTTGATGCTTTGGACGCATTTAAGCAGAATGTTGAAGAGAGGCTTTCTGCACTTGAAGAAAAGACTTCTACTTCTATTGAACAGATTTCTGCCCTAAAGAAAGATATTCAGAAGGTGTCTGAAATCTCTGATAACGCGGAGCAGGAAATCCGCACAATGCTTTTGTATACCGTTATGGAAGAGATTCCAGATGATGCAAAAAAAACTACGAAGAAAAGTAAGTAGTTTATGGACGTTATCATTAGTGCGAATTCTACGATTCTAAATTTGATGTATGAGGCGTTTCGTTTAGAGAAAAGTCAAGATGGCATTTCTGAATGTGGCTATGCAAAATCAGCATTTGTGTATAGCCACAAGAAAAATGACGGAACACTGCTTTTGTATAACACTTTGTACAATTCGCTTGTTAGGTTATATCCGTCTGAAACAGAGCAATATAATTCTTGCGCTGTAAGTGAAAGTGATTTTTCTCATATACTAGTAGAAAACGGCTTTTTTATTCCTGATATGATGAATGAAAAACGGCTGTACCTTGCTGCTGCAAAAGAATATACATATAATTTTATTCGCCCACTTTCGCTAACCATAACAACAACTCTTAGGTGTAATGCCCGATGTCCATATTGTTATGAAAGTGGAGTTTCCCAGCACTCTATGGAAGATAGCACGGCAGATAAAATAGTTTCTTTTATTAAGGCAAGGTCTGCACTAAAAGAAGTGAAAATAAACTGGTTCGGCGGAGAGCCTCTCCTTAATATTCCCTTTATACGATTACTTACTGCGAAATTAGACGAGGATGAAATTAAGTTTTCATCTTATGTTATTACGAATGGAAGCCTTATAACTAGTGCTATTGCAGATGAGTTTATAAAATGGAAGGTGAGCGATGTTCAGATTTCGCTAGACGGTACTGCTGAAGTATACGAGAAGCAAAAGCGGTATATTACTTCTAACGGCAAAATGCTAGATAGCGTTTTAGATAATATTACCTTGCTTTTAGAGCGGAATATTTTTGTTCATATTAGGCTGAATATTTGTCGCGAAAACTGCGAGGATATTTTGCGTCTAGTTTCTGAATTGGATAAGTGCTTTGATAGATTTGGAAATGTGGTGTATTATCCTGCCTTTCTTTCAGGGACAGTAAATCCTTTGTCTGATACGGAGAAAATTGCATTTATTGTGAGTATGTTTCATACTGTTAAAAATCCTTCTAAACTTACAGCAGGAACAAAGTTTTATGAGATGCCTAGAATTCACGCTTGCATGAAGGATGACCCTTTTTCTTTTTCAATAGATGTGAATGGGGATATATTTAATTGCGAGCATTATGTTGGCAGGAAAGATAAATCTTTTGGGAACATAGCGGGCGTGGTGCAGGAACGGCAGTTTGCTACGTGTTTGCCGCAGGAATGTTTTGATTGCGTCTTTTTGCCGAAGTGCTTTGGTGGTTGTGCGTCTAATCGCGAATGTGGCGATTCTCCGTGTATGATAGAAAAGTATTTGATTTGTGCATATATGGAATTATTGTAAAGTGGAGCAGATGGTTTCCCTCTTGCAATCTTCCCCGCTTTGTGCTATAGTAACATAATGAGATTCCTAGCCAAGTTCGGAATCCCATTCTCTTCTAAGCTCTACCTACTAAGTTCTAACTCCTATCGTCTACTTACTCTAACTAAATCCCCCATTTCCCCTAGTCAAAAACACCACTACAACCTAACTAGATTACACCCCCTGCTGTGCAGTTCTTTATGCCCCTATCCTTTACTTATTCTCCCCTTGTATTTTGCTTTTATGTTTGGTATTTTTATATTATGATGATTGATAAACGGCTGGTAAATGCCGTGCCTAATGCAAAAAAATACGTCTTTCTTACAGTTTTATTGAGATGGCTTGCGCTTTTAGCAAACACAGCCCTTATTTTTTCCGTGAGCGTTATTTTAAAAACTCGCGGGGAAAACGTGCTATTGCCCGCACTTTTAATCCTTTTGTGCCTTTGTGTAAGCGTTGTGTCAAACATCGCCTCCTCCTACACAAGCTACAGGTCTTCGAGTCAAGTGAAAAAAACTCTTCGCTCAAAAATCTACCAAAAACTTTTGAGGCTTGGAGCCGAATATCAGGAAAGTTCCACAACGGCAAAAATTGTTCAACTTGCAACAGAAGGCGTTGAACAGCTGGAAACTTGGTTTTCTTCATTCTTGCCACAGTTTTTCTATAGTATGCTTGCCGCCGTTACAAGTTTTGCCGTTTTGGCATTTTTGAATTTGCGAATGGCTTTAACGCTTCTAGTCTGCATTCCCTTAATTCCCATTTCCATGATGATTGTTCAGGGCATTGCAAAAAAGCTGCTGGGCAAATATTGGGCGCAGTATGCTTCGCTGGCGGATAATTTTTTGGAAAACCTTCAGGGACTTACAACGCTTCAAATCTACCGCGCAGATGAGTTTAAGGCAGCGCAGATGGCAAAGGAAGCCGAATATTTTAGAAAGGTTACGATGAAAGTGCTTTCCATGCAGCTAAATTCTATTATCATAATGGACATCGTGGCGTATGGTGGGGCGGCTTTAGGAATAGTAGTGGCTCTTTCTGCATTTTACATCGGAAATCTTTCTATGGAAAACGCCTTTGTCTGCATTTTGCTTTCCGCAGATTTTTTCATTCCGCTTAGGAGATTGGGCAGTGCCTTTCATACCGCGATGAACGGAATTACCGCAAGCAAAAATATCTTTGAGTTTTTAGATACCAAAGAAAAAACGCACGGCACAAAAGCACTTCCGCCTCTTAAAGAAAATCAAATAAACGTTTACGAACTTGTAAATGCAGGCTATGAGTTTGAACGCACTGTGCTTAAAAACTGCTCCCTTGTCATAGAGAAAAATACGTGCACTGCATTTGTGGGGAAAAGTGGTTCTGGAAAAAGCACGGTGGCAAAAATATTTTCCTGCATTTACACTGACTACACGGGAATCGTTCTTATAAATGGAGAGGAATTAAAAGACGTGTCGCTTGATTCAGTTTACAAGCACACAACCTACATCAGCCACCATGATTGGATTTTTGCAGGGAGTGTGCGCGACTGCCTTTTGGAAGGTAAAAACTCTGCCCGCGATGAAGAGATATGGCAGGTTTTACAAGAAGTGAATCTGGATTCTTTTGTAAAAGCGCAGGGCGGCCTTGATTTTAAGATTGCGGAAGGGGGTGAAAATCTTTCTGGCGGGCAGAGGCAGAGACTTTCCATAGCCCGCGCCCTTTTAAAAAACAGCGAGGTTTATATCTTTGACGAGGCAACATCTAACATTGACGTTGAAAGTGAAAGCGCAATCCTTGAACTCTTGGAGAAACTAAAAAATCAAAAGACAATCATTTTAATCACCCATAGAATTGAAAATTGCGAAAATGCAGATAGAATTTACCGCTTTGAAAACGGAGAAGTTTCTGCTGTTTCAAAGGAGGAGCTTTTATGAAAACACTTTTACGACTTTCCCGCTTGATAGCCCCGCTTTTTCCGATTATGGCACTTGCAATTTTGTTTGGCACGGCGGGCTTTTTGTGTGCGATAGGGATTCCACTTTTGGG
>CAJOPO010000363.1 GCA_905236315.1 uncultured Treponema sp. | reverse complement strand
AGCGTGCGAATGTGGCGTGTAGAGGGCTAGCCCTCGATTTTGTAATCGGCAGATTCAATCCGCAGAGGCGACTGGAAGCTGTTTTTTGCGTATGTGTACGTTAAAAAACTGATTTCCGTGTATTTACCAGCAAAAAAGTCTTAGTGCTGTTCTTGTAGGGTCTGCTTAGCGCGTTCTATCATCTTATCTATATCACTAGAGGAATGGCATTTATGATTGCAAGTGCCGCTTGTATACGCTGAACAGCTAAAGCACGCCATAGGAGTGCCTTCTCTTTTGGACTTTCTCCAATCCTTCACCATAAAAGCTATGGTAAACGCTATCCAAGATACAATAACCAAAACTGCAATCACATTCGCCATATATTCCCCTAGTTTTATATTAATTAAGTCAAGCTGCTAATTCACCTTTACGCGCTTTTTCGTCCATCTCTTTATATGGATTAGGGCGAACCATCATAAATACAATCGCTACAGCAAAAGCAAAGGCAATAATCACAGAAAGAATATTTACACCGTTTGAACCAAATCCGCCTGTAAATAGAGAACCAATCTGATATACAATGAGTGTAATTACATAAGCAAAGATATTCTGGAAAGCGATTGCAAACCAGAACCACTTGCGGTCATGCAATTCATTGTGCATAGCAGCAATGGCAGCAAGACAAGGGCTGTTCAACAAGTTAAATAGTAAGAATGCAAATGCTGCTAATGCAGTTGGGAACCAAGCCGCTATGCCACCAATGCCTTCTTCATAAGCTACAAGACCTTCTTCATCATCTTCTTCTGGAGCTTCACCACCTTCAAGGAATTCTGTAGCTTCATCAGAGGCATGAGATAAAACGCCCATAGTGCCAGCAATGCTTTCTTTTGCAACAAAGCCAGAAACAGAAGAAGCTGCTGCCTGCCAACCGCCGTTTTCACCACCAAATCCTAACGGAATAAAGATATAGCGTAGACCATTACCTAGTGTAGCCATCATAGAATATTCTGTTGGGTCATCATAAGCGTCTGGGTCTTCGGCTTCTTCTATAAGTTGTGAACACAAGCCAAACTTACCACCGTCATGGCGAGCAGCTCTGTCAGGATTGCTCTGATTAACAAAGCCATAGCTACCAAGGAACCACATAACTAAACAAGCAAGGAAAAGAACTGTACCAGCTTTTATCATAAAGGCCTTTACACGTTCCCATGTGTGCAACAATACATTGCGCCATGCTGGCACGTGATACTGAGGCAATTCCATAACAAAGGGAGCCGCTGGTCCGTGGAAGTATTTGGTCTTTTTAAGCATAATAGAAGCAACCAATATAGAACCAATACCTATAGCATACATAACAGGGGCAAGCCAAGCACCGTCTGTACCAGTAAGTTTAGCAGCAAGAACGGCGGCAATCATGGTAATAACAGGGAGTTTTGCACCGCAGGGAACCCAAGTGGTAGTCATAATAGTCATGCGACGGTCATTATCATTTTCTATTGTGCGAGTAGCCATAATGCCGGGCACGCCACAACCAGAAGATACTAATAACGGAATAAAGGATTTACCAGAAAGACCAAAGTGGCGGAACACGCGGTCCATAACAAAGGCAACACGTACCATATAGCCCACATCTTCTACAATAGAAAGAAGAAGGAACAAGACTGCCATTTGTGGCACAAAGCCTAATACTGTACCAACCCCACCAATAATACCGTTTAAGATACAATCACGTAAAACAGGATTCAAGTTAGAAAGGACGGCTTCGTCAAAAGGTCCACCTTCGCCCAATATCTCTCCAAACAAGCTATCATTTACCCAGTCGGTCATAAAGGTACCAGCAGTTGCCATAGAAATATAGTAGACAACCCACATAACCAACAAGAATATAGGTAGACCTAACCAGCGGTTTGTAACAACACGGTCAATTTTGTCAGAAACAGTTTCGCTCTTTCCAGAACGGATTAAAACACCATCAAGCAATTTTGCAATATATTCATAGCGTTCGTTAGTGATGATAGATTCTATATCATCACCTTTTGCTTTTTCTAACTTTGCAGTAATGGCTTCTGCTTCTTGCTTTTTAGAAAGATTAATGTTTTCTATTACCTTTTGGTCGCGTTCAAGAACCTTTATAGCAGTCCATCTCTTTAATGAATCAGAAACAGAGGAAGGCAAGATAGATGTCATCTCTGTAATAGCGTCTTCTACATCAGAGGCAAAAGAAGCCTGTGGAGTTTTACCCTTAGACTGTGCAGCACTAGTAGCTGCCTCTGTTACTTCCTTTATGCCTTTTCCGTGTAAGGCAACGGTTTCTATTATCCTACAGCCTAGCTTCTTTTCTAGCTTTGTAATATCAATCTTGTCCCCAGATTTCTTTAGGGCATCCATCATATTAAGAGCGACAACAACAGGTTTTCCTAGTTCTAGTATTTGAGTTGTTAAGTATAAGTTGCGTTCAATATTTGTAGCGTCAACAATATCAATAACGGCTTGTGGTTCATCACTAGCTAAATAATCTCTTGAAACAACTTCTTCACTTGTATAAGGAGAAAGAGAATAAATGCCAGGTAAGTCTGTTACAACAAGGTCTTGTCTACCCTTTACCTTGCCTTCTTTTTTTTCTACTGTAACTCCAGGCCAGTTTCCTACATATTGGACTGTACCAGTGAGAGCGTTAAACATTGTTGTCTTGCCACAGTTTGGATTTCCTGCAAGAGCGATTTTTGTAGTAGCCATTCTTTACCTCACTCTACTTCAATACATTCAGCATCATCTTTACGAACAGATAGTTCATAACCACGAATTGTTACTTCTACAGGGTCTCCTAAGGGTGCTACTTTACGAATAAACACTTTGCAACCATTAGTGAATCCCATGTCCATCAAGCGGCGTTTTAGACCACCTTCTCCATTAAGGCGTTTTACAGTTACCGTTGAGCCAACTTTTGCTTCACGCAATGTACTCATTTATAAATCTCCTAATTTTAGATTCCGTTAAAATCAAACCATTATTTTAGAAGCCATACTGCGGTCTATGGCTATGCGAGCGTCTTTTACCTTTACAATAATTCCCGTGTCAATTTTTTGAATTACAGTAACTGGGGAGCCAACATTAAATCCTAAATCAATTAGATGTTTTTTTACATCAGCTTCTCCGCCAACATGGGCAACTTTTACTTCTTGTCCAGGTGTTGCAAATAATAATGGCATCATAGACCTCCTCCAAAAGTTATTCATAGCTTCTAAAAGTTAGATTTATTCAATCTATGTTACTATAAACTAACCATATACTAATGTCAATAAATTATAGAAAAAAAATAGTGTAACTTGCTGTAAACAAACGGATTTGTTCGTACCTAACGGTACTCACATAAAAAAGGGGGGAAGGAACCAACGTGTACACGTCGGTTACACTGACGTATACACGTCGATATGACTGACGTGTACATGTCGGTATGGGTGATGTATACACGTTGGTCATAGCAACATATCATCTAGCACTACTAGTAGGAAGCAAATAATAATCAGTGCATTGTTTTTATAAAATTTATAAGTTGATTTGTCTGCATGGTAGAAGTTCTGTTAAGTTCATTTGCAAAGAACGTCATAAGATTGGCTTGGAACTTT
>CAJOPO010000362.1 GCA_905236315.1 uncultured Treponema sp. | reverse complement strand
TGTGTGTTTTGTAATTATTTACGTTTGCCGCTTACTCAGGCAGCACGAACAGAGTGTTTTTGTAATCCTTAGGATTCAATCCGCTAGGCTCCTTTTCGCTGTTTTTTATGAGAGTATATTATAAAACTGATTTCCGTGATAGGGAGTTTTTTAGCCTGCAAATAAGTAATGAAGTTTACTCCGCTAAAAATCCTCTCTCTTGAAATGATATTAAAAATGTGATATATTAGTAAATATCTTAAAAGTTATATTTAATCTAACAAATTATCATCTGTCCTAGACACCGCTTTCCTTTCTAACTAAAAATCACTCTGCTTTCTACTTAAGTAGAATATCATAATCTAACTAGATTACACTCCCCGATGTACCCTTCACAGCCCCCTCGTTGTTTATAAAAACGTGCTACCTGCGTGATTAGAATAAAAGAAGCAAAGAGTGTTCGCTCTGAGCAAAGCAGTTTGTTAAACAGAAACAAAGGCGCCTTTTTGTTTACCATAGAAACACAGTTCTGTGCTATAGTTAATCTATGAGTGAACAGAAAGAAAAATTCTACGAGAAAATTACCATTGGCGGAAAATGTTACGAATATATGATGACTAGCAATACCGAAATACTAAAAAGCGAACTTGAAAAACTCGGTTGCCGCTTGCCTTATTATACAGACTACCGCTACAATCCTTTTTTATTGCTTGATGTGCGAAAAAAAGATGATAGAACACGGTGCTATGTGGTCACTTACCACTAGTAATGGGAATGCAGTCCTTAACTTTTACAAAGAAAATGCGGAAAACAAGGGCGTGCCATATATTGTTTATCTTTCTGAACTTATCAATGTAAATAAAATAGCCGCTAACTATTCTGCAAAATTACTTGATACGTTAAACAATATGGGGCAACAAAATCTTTTAGGCATTAATTCCCAATGGTCGCCCCTCATGCTTTCTGTGAGCCAGCGAAAGATTGAAATTGTGAAAATACTTCTTGAAAACGGCGCGGATGTTAATTTTTCTGACTCAAATGGTTTTACCCCTCTTATGCTTTCTGCTATTCTAAATGATGTTAAGATAATGCAGGTTCTAATTCAATATGGCGCAAATGTAAACGCACGTTCAAAGAATAGTTTTTCTGCCATAATTTATGCAATTTACGCAAATGCAACGGACGCAGTAAAAGTGCTGACAGAAAACGGTGCGGATATAAAACTTTCAATTAAGCCAAAAATCCTTGAAGAAAAGCACACATTTCTTGAAACACTTGAATTTTACATAAGCTCATTTTCGCTAAATGGTCTTGCTGACCTAAGTCTTATCTACAAAAAGTGCGGAATTAGTAAACAGCATTTTTCAAAGATTAGGAGCAACAGAAAATCAACTTACCACCCGCGCAAAGAAACTGTGCTTCAACTTACGATAGGACTGCGCCTTACGCTTGCACAATCAGAAAGCCTTTTAGAAAGCGCAGGCTACATCTTTGAAAAAAAAGAACCCAGTTGATGATATTTTTAAGAAGCACATTGCAAATCTCGATTTTGACATTTGGGCAATCGATGAAGAAATCTATAAAAAGACTGGAAGAGCATTTTTGAAAGAAGGGAAATGAAAGTCGCCTAAAAGTTGACCCCAGAAAATGATTTTTGTGCAAGAATAGAAAAGAATAGAATAAGAAGAAGTTACTGCATTTTTGCTTCTACTAGTGCAACAAATTCGCTTAAGGAGAGGTTAAAATATTGCGCGGTAGTTTATAATTGCTATTTATAAGCAAGAGCTTATAATGATAGTAAAATTTGTTTATTTTGTTTTGAGGAGTAATAAGATGTTTTGTAGAAAATGTTGGGAAACAATTGAAGATGGAACAAAGTTTTGTCCTTATTGTGGAGCAGAGCAAACAAGAACTATAACTGCACTTTTAGCTTTCTTCTTAGGTGGATTGGGAGCACATAGATTTTATGTGGGCAAAAATGGGACTGCTGTTCTTCAGATTCTTTTAACCTTTTGTTTTGGAATCGACTGTATTTGGGCATTTGTGGACTTGATTGTAATTCTCTGTGGAAACTTTCGAGATAACGATAATAAGTTGATATTGGATTGGGAAGTGAAATATTAAGGAGGCTTGGAAAACAGGAAACAAAGTATTAACAATGAAACGTATTAACTTGAAGGGGTATTTGCATGCATTTTTAATATTTCTTGCATTGTTTTGTGTTTTGAAGTGGAACTTACCGTTTATCGTTTCACAATGTCTTTTGAATTAAGTATTTATAAAATAGCATTGCAAATTCCTAGATTTATTAAAGAAACCATTTATATTTAAAATATGAAACGGAGGATTTATGTAGTGAGTAAATTATATCCATATTTGTTTGTTTTCAGTATTGAAAAGGGGCTTGTTCGAGAGAATGGTAATGAGTATGAAGCAATAAGAAAATTTTGGTATAAAATTGATAAATGGCAATATTGTTCGGATATGTATGCCATTGGTCTTGTACAAGGTAATGCTATTTGTGCATTTAAAATTGATGAGTGGAAACTTATAGAAAATAAGAACGTTGAAGCTCGATATGAATTTTCTGGGAAAGAAATAAATGATAGTGAATTATTACACAAAAATTGGAAGAAAATAATTGAACTTGCAAAAGGATATTGGGGATTTGGTGGTTGGCTTGTTGTATCTTTAAATGAAAATAACCAATTCAGAATTCTAAGAGGTAGTCATGATAACGAATGGCATGAATTTTAGTTAGAAAAATATAAATGGAAAAGATATTTGTTAGTTGCATTTAAATATTCATGCTGTTTTTATCCATAAGATTGGATTTTGTAGCATAATGTTTTTATATGATTTTAGGAGTAAATTATGAAAAACAAAAAAATATTACTCATATTACTTATTGCATTTATTGCAACTGCGGCTATTACTGCACAATCCATGCTTCTTGTAAAAGGTGGTTCATTCCAAATGGGAGAGGCTTCTAAAAAGGATACACCAGTGCATACAGTCGTTGTAAGCGATTTTTATATGAGTCAGAATAAAGTTACTATTGACGAATGGATGAATGAATTAGGTGTTTATCCTGTAGGTTATGACGAAAGTTTTTACAATAAACGAGTTCCTCGCATCGAGTGGAAGACTACAGCTGTTGCTAATATCACTTGGTATGATGCACTCATTTACTGCAACCGAAGAAGCGTTTTTGAGGGACTAACTCCATGCTATGCCTCAAACAATGATAAGGATGCTATTACTTATGCTAAGGCAATTCGCACGGAATTTCAAAATGTAACATGTGACTGGAGTGCAAACGGTTACCGATTACCAACCGAAGCTGAATGGGAATATGCAGCGCGAATCGATAATCGTTTTCCTGATTTTTTCAAAGGTTATGCTGAATGGTGCTGGGATTGGTATTCAAGCACTTACTATTTTGCTAGTGAAAATGCAACAAATCCTCATGGTCCTGATTATGACGAGATGGTTTATAGCTCAGGTGGAAGGTATTCTGGTGAGTTTATGTGTCGTGTTTGACGTGGTGGAGACGGATTTTCAGACTATGTGCCATCTTATGCGAGAAGCTGGCTTTATTCTGTAGAATATGAGTGGATTCTTGGCCCTCAGCCAGTTTCCTTTCGTGTAGTGCGTAATGCAAAATAATTTCTCTTGTAATATCAAAATATTTTCAGGAGGTTTTCTAAATGAATCTAAAAAAAATCGCTATTCTTGTATTATTGTGTGCAACATGCGCCTTTATGTTTGCAGATGATGATGAGCTTTTGCCCCTTCCGCCTCTTCCCCCTGCTCCTAATAGCATTGTGGAACTAGGTAGTAACGTAAAAGTATCTACAAAAGCGGATATCTTATCAATAAATAAGAAATTGTCTTTGGAAGAGGCTATTGAATTGGCAATGAGACATGCTTCCATTTGGAATTATGCTAATTATTCTGTAAAAATCTATAAGAACGCAAAAGCGTTAACTAAGTCTGGAGATTTTGATGATGATTACATTTATGGCTTGGCAATAAATGCTGTTGAAAAACTCCATTATGGAACGGTTAAAATAGAGTATTATCGTTATGATGATGAAATTAATAATTTAGTAGGTTGGGATTGTTTATATTTCATTACATTAAATGACGGACGTATCCTTTGCGAAAAAATTTTGGAATGGGATATTGATGAATAATCACTCCCTCTGTGTGAATAAAGGCAAGAGACTTTTAGTTAATCTTGTAAAAAGTCTTTTGCCCTTTTTATTTGCCTTATCAGCCTCTATCTTTTCCTATGCTGATGACTTTACTGACCTATTACAAGACCTAGCGGTACAGACTGTTTGCATTGGTCAGTATTCTGCAACACAGGCTGGAGGCGGATGGTACGATGACCCTCATGATTACTACACCCCACAAATGATGGCTCAAAGGTTAGCTTCGATGTCTGGAAACCAAACAAAGACAGATACCTTTTACGGTGTTTGTTTTAACTATGCATAGTCAGCTTGGAATGATATAAAAGCATATCAGGATATCTACAATCGTGCGGGAATGAAAAATCAAGAATGGTATATTGCTACAGTCTTTGATAATCTAAACGAAATTATTTTATATGACCCAGTAAGTCGGGAAAAATCAACTAATATTGTAAATGGTGTTTATGTACGTGAAAAAACAAGATATAGGGAGCCTCTAAAAACTTCAGTTTTTAGAGGCAACTTTGAAAATGCGATGTTGTAAGTCGCGCTATTATAGCGACTTGCAAC
>CAJOPO010000361.1 GCA_905236315.1 uncultured Treponema sp. | reverse complement strand
TCAGAAAGTTTTTCGAGGTTCCTGCGAGTTGTAAGTCGCTATAATAGCGCGACTTACAACATCGCATTTTCAAAGTTGCCTCTAAAATAGTTCAAAATATTCGATTTTATAACTCTATTATTTATGAGGTAGCAAGCCACCTACATTATCTTTTGCATATTTTAGAAGTAGCTGAACAGTCTTAAAGGCAGCATCACGAGTTTTTGAATCTAATTGACTTGTAGCCTTTAGCATTTTTAGCATTGTATCAAATTTATTTATATTTAATTCACTATTTGTGGTTGCATTTGTTTGCTTTAATATGCCAAAAACAGTTTCTATAAATAATTCCCTTTCTTCTATTGTAAGATTATTTATCCATTCATTTATAGTCTTACCTATGAACTTACTTTGGTCATTAGTATCTGCTTGTTCTTCAAAATGTAAGGCATTAGTGTGCCAACTAAGTCCGTCATGCTGATTTATTCCTTTTGCATCGCTTTCTACCGTAATATAACCATCTGCATGAGAAAAAAGCATACCCACGATGGATAATTCAGGCACATAGGTATGCTCAATATTTTTTATGGACTTATATTCATCGCTTAAAAAGAATTCTTCTTTAAAGCCAGGACCGTCATTATTATACACAGCTATAAGCCTTTTTTTTGTTTTAGGAGAAGAAAAAGATGCTGCATAAATAGCAAGGTTGCCGCCTTTTGAATGTCCTCCTACTATTAGGGAACATTTTAAACTAGCAGAAGCATTTTCAAGATATTGCAAGGCATCTTTTTGTGCAGGAACAGATTCCATATAGCCTAAATTAAAATCTTCTTTCCAGCCAACTATAGTATCATCAGTTCCTCTGTATATGATTACAGCCCAACCGTCATCGCTTGTAAATGTTATAGCTGCAAATTGTTCTTCGTTTTGTAAATCTATCTTATTTATAAATCCTGAAGGGCGCAATGAACCAAAACGCTTTGTTTCTCCAGCTTTATGAAGCACATCTACACTTGCAGGATTAATAAGGGCACCAACATCTGCACGCTTTTTATAATCAACAGAAAGTTCAAATTTTTGTAAAACTTCATACAAGGTAGGAGAGCGTTTTTCAAAAGTTGCAGGTACAATACCGCTATAGTCTAAATAAGTAATTTGACACAAAATAAGGCAATCAACTTCATTAAAAGGGCTTGTCTTAAAATCTATATCACCACGCCAAGCCAAGTAATCCATCATATTAGCCATATAAAACACCTCGACATTCAATTCTATATATGATAGTATAAAACTAAATACTTTTAAAGAAAATATAAAGAGTGCTTTGCAAAAATCTATTATTTTTGCAAGCATTAAATGGAGTTATTATGAAAAAGTATTCACTAAATTCTTTACTTGCTCAAAATGAATATCCAGGACGAGGGATAATTGTTGGTCTAAGCCCTGATTCAAAAAATATAGTTTCAGCATATTTTATTATGGGAAGAAGTGAAAATAGCCGTAATCGTATTTTTAAACAAGACGGCGATGGACTTCGCACCCAAGCCTATGATGAAAGCAAAATGAGTGACCCAAGTTTGATTATTTATTCACCTGTTAGAGTATTAGGAAATGATACAATAATAACTAACGGAGACCAAACTGATACTATTTATGAAGGCTTAAAACAAGGGCTTACATTTGAACAATCTCTTAGAAGCAGAGAAGCGGAGCCTGATGCACCTAACTATACACCACGTATTTCTGCTCTTTTGCATTTAAAAGATTCAAAATTTTCCTTTGCAATGAATATATTAAAAACACAAAATGGGGATATAAATTGTCCTGTAAGAAATACTTTTTGCTATGAGCATCCAACAGCAGGATTTGGACGTTTTATTCATACTTATATGGGTAATGGAAGTCCCCTACCTAGTTTTGAAGGAGAGCCTGAACTTATAGAACTTAATGATAATAATGATAATAATATAGATGATTTTACAACAAATGTATGGAATAGTTTAAATAACGAAAACAAAATATCGTTATTTGTGCGTTATATAAACATTTCTGATGGAAGCTATCAAACTCGTATATTAAATAAAAACAATTAGTAAATATTGCAAGTACGTTCATCGGTAACTTTTAAAGCAAACAATATTTAATTAATATCAAATTGCCATAACTCCAAAAAGAATTATGGCAATCAATGATTATTAAGGGAGCCTCTAAAAACTTCAGTTTTTAGAGGCAACTTTGAAAATGCGATGTTGTAAGTCGCGCTATTATAGCGACTTGCAAC
>CAJOPO010000360.1 GCA_905236315.1 uncultured Treponema sp. | reverse complement strand
TATACCTAAGACTAAAAATAAGGTGATTTCTAAAGGGGAAAAAGAGTGGGGGAGGGTAGAAAAAAGTAACAGATTATAGATAAATATGCACAAAAAACTGTGAAAAAAGAAGAAAACAAGTAACAAAGTATATGAAAGTGGAAAAGAAAATAAATCCCCATAATACAAGAAAATAGAAAGGGAAGGAGGAATTTTTAGTAACAAAATATAAAAAAAAAGTAACAAATCATTATTTTCTTCTATATAAATTCAATTAGGAATTCAATAATAAATAAACAAGTAGTAATAAAAAGGTTCTGTGAATAGATGAATAAAAAGTGTTACCAATTTATGAAAATAATAGTATTAAGTGAATAAATACTTACTTAAAGTTTGTTTAACAAACTTTGAATTACTTTGGATAAACAAAAGGGTAGGAATAGTGAAAACTACATTTGATAAGTAATATTCTTTTACTAATAAAGGTAATAAAAGGAACCAACCCTTTATCATAAAGTAATAAAATATATCTCCAGCATAATTTTTTCACGGAATTATCAAAACAACTCCTTACAAAACAATATAAACTCTTCTATAATAAATGAACATAATGATATTAAAGCAGGTATGAAAATCAAAGTTAAGTTACATCCAGTTACAATGACATATAAAACTGACATACATTTATACCATATTAATAGGTAAATATAAACTGTTACTAAATTACATGAAGGAGCTTTTATAAAATTATAGGTAATGTTATAAACAGGTTTATAAGTAATCTATTTTCCATAACACATATTGTAAAATCAGAGACGTGCTCTACTACCTAAAACTAAGTTCTTGGGTTAAAAAAATAAAATATTTTCTGTAATATTAATAATTAGTAGTAGATATGAAAAAATATACTACAAAGTTTGTTAAACAAACTTTTAAATCCGTATTTTAATATCCCCGTTGTCAAAACAATATGTATAATCTTACTCTGTAGAACTAGTAAAAAATTATTAAATTTTTTCAAAAAATATATTGCAATATAATTAGTTTATTAGTATACTAATAAATAGGGAAGGGAAAAAATATTGTTCAAAACTTTTTGTGTATTTATGCAAAAAGGTGGAGTAGGGAAGACCACCTTTACAAATCTTTTAGCGTATGAATTATCTCAATATGGAAAAGTGTTACTTGTTGACGCTGACCAGCAAGGGAATCTTACTTATCTATATAATGAAAACGGAAATCTTGTTAGCCCGAAGAAATGTTTTTTATCTGTGTTAAAAGAAGAAACAAATCTAAAAGATTCCATCTCCATTTGCCGAGAAGAAAATGCACAAAGCAAGGGGCTTTATATATTAGGTACGAAAAAAAATGATAATGATTTAAGGTCATACATGGAAAGTGGTTTTCGCGATGACCCCAATTCAATACGTACTCTAATAAAGGATGCAAAAGATTTGGGCTTTAATTATGTGTTTTTTGACCTTCCCCCGTCTTTTGGTTTTTACGAAAAAATTATATTATCTAATACGAGTGATATTATTCCGATAATAGAACCAGAGGATTTTGCAGTTGAGAGTTTAACGAATTTTAATACACAAATAAAAAAGTTAAAGGTTCAATATGATGCTAAAATCTCTCCTTGTCGCTATTTAATTATTAATAAGGGGAATAATCAAAAACAAGTCCATCGTTATTGGACACAACGTCTAAAGGAATCATCTTATGAGATATTTGAATTCCATGATTCAAAAGCTGTATCTGGAGCAATTTCATATCATCTTCCCATGCAAGAATATCAACCAGGAAATCCATTGTGCAAGACGATAGCACTTTTGGCAAATAAAATAAAATAGGTTTTTTGGTATGAAAAAACGTCGCCCTTTAGATGAAGTCCATAAGGATATTAATTTTGATTTAGAAGATAATTCTCCCCTTAATGAAGATAATGGACTTAATGTAGTTGGTAATCTTGATAAAAATAAAATTGTAGATATACCTATAAATGAAATTGAAGTAGAGAATAATATACGAGATTCTTATGAAGATTCCTCATTAGAAGAATTAGGAGATTCGCTTCTAGAAAATGGACAGATACAGCCGATAATTGTTACGAAAAAGGCTGAGCATAGATATGCTATAAAAATAGGACACAGACGTTATAAAGCGTGTTTATTACGAGATATTCCAGTTATAAAATGTATAATAGAAGATGATTTTAAAAGTGATAAAGAAAGAATTATTTTTCAAGCTGTAGAGAATGAGCAGCGACTGAATTTATCTTCTAGGGAAAGGGAAAAATATATAGCCAAATTAATTGATTTGGGATTAACCCAAGTTGAGATTGCAAAAGAATTGCATAAATCAAAAGGGTGGGTTAGTGAGGCCTTAACATCGTATAAATTTGTAAATGATAATAAAGAACTCTTTGATGGACTTTCTGAGGAACCTTCTACACGAGATGTTTGGAAGGCTTCTAAGCTATCAGAAAATGAATTAAAAGACGCATTTAAGATGGCTAAAAAAAATGGTGGCACAAAAGAGGCTGTAAAGAAGGAAGTTGATAAACGATATAAAGAAATTTCTACATCTAAAATTTCAAATTCTGAAAAGCGTGTTTTTATTTCAAATGAGATAACTATTAATGAAGATAAAAGAGAAGTCTTTATAAAATCATCTTTTTGCCATGATAAAAATCTTTCTGAAACTATTTTAAGAACTGTTACTACTTTTTACGAAAATAAGAATTTTCTAATTAATGTTATATAAAGTATAATTTTTGTGTGCTTGTGACATATAGCAGACTACCTATATCATAATAAAACTACTGTTCTACCTAAAGACTTTCGTAATATAAAATTTGATTTTGCACAGATGATATGTACTGCGTTACAAAGCAAGTTTACGTTCTTTGTTTGTTCGTGTGGAGGGGTTAATATCCCGATGCTTACGTTGGATAAGGATATTAAACCTGACTGCAATACCTTATAAGAACGAACGATACCCCCAGCGTTGCAGCACAACTACAGGCTCTGCGGCTGGGGTATTGTTCATTATATTTAATAAGACTAATACGTTTCAGTGAACTTATTTATAATCTTTAGTAATGCTATATAAAGTATATAATAATCAAAACATATAATTGTGGTTTATAGATTGCCACATGTTTTTGTTCTGCAGGAGCCTACCATACATTTTGTATCACCATAATAATTTTTTAATGAATTAAAAAAATTTGCCTAGTATATACTAGGCAAAGAACTTGACACAAGTTCTTTGCCCGAATCCGAACGAAGTAAAGGATTCGGGCAAAGTAAAGGAGGTGTTATTATGTCAAGAGAAGGTCATACGTTTAATTTTAGTGGTGGGGATTCTTTAACAACAATAGGGGCAAGTTGGTTTGTGTCATATATGTACTATGAACTCATTGATAAAAATCATAAGGAGTGGGAAAAACTTAAGACTGCGAAAAAGAGTCGTATTCCGTCTTATAATAGAACTAGGGAATATCATAAAATGTGGCTTGAAGAAGTTATGAACATGAATCTAAATCGTTTAAAGTCAAATACAATGAAAATACCGCCTGAAGAAATAAAAAGAATGGCAGGTGAACTTTTATCGTTTATTAATTCAAAAGGAGATGGAAAATGAGAAATAAAAGAGCAATATGTATAATTGTGGTATTGTTGTGTGGCTTTATACCCCTTTTTGCGCAGAATGAAAGAACCCCACCAATGCAATATGGTGATATAGCTTATAAGCAACAAGAAAGCTATGCTATAGTAAATGGAGTAAAAAGACATTTTTGGTTGTATGATACTTATGCTTGTTATGATGGCGATGGTAATGAAGTATTTCGTGCTGCTCTTGATTGGGTTTCAAAAATGGGGTATACAGTGGATTTTGATAATGTGGAGAAATATTCCCCTGATACAAATATGCCAAATGGAGTAAAGGAATTTATTGGACAAAGGTTTATTATCTATATTGACTTTAAGTTATGATGCCTTTGAAAGCAAGATAGCATAACTTAAACACTATCGTATTACGAAACAACTTAATACTTTTAGTTCTAAAACTCTGCATAAATAATTTATAATGTTGCGGTGCAGAGAATAGTTCATTGCCTTATTTTCTTTTTTAGCACAGGCTCTTAATTGTTAGGGTAATTTGCTTTGGCATTAAAAAGAGCCTGTGCGCTTTTCATTTTACAGCGCAGATAAAATATTATTTCACACTCGTTTTGAAGCCGAAATAGCAGTAGCTATGAAAGACGGCGAAAGGTGATTGTAACACAATATACTATAGGCGTGATGTGGGGGATAAAGCATGCTTTGAGAAAAACAGGGTAGGTATGTCTAAATTGTAGTGAGTAATCACATGCTGAGGGCTTGATTCTGAGAGTGCTCTAGAATATAAGAATTGATTTTTGTATGTAGAATGTTTCTTCCTCACTGATATAGATATATAGTGTTGTAGTAACGATAGATGATTTTATGTGAGATACGGAATTATTCGACACGGTTTATGGCTTGGTACGTTTTATAGACAATGGCGTGCTAGAATCTTTCTTTAAGCTTTATGAAGAATAAATTCGTATGGGGTAGGGGGAATGTTGGCTAGTGCTATCAGAAATAAATTTTATTCACACATGGGTAAATACTGTGTTTTTTCAGAGCCAGACTTTTAGTTTGTATAGAGGGGGATTTTTCGCCTGCGTAAGTGGCAACCGTAAACAATCACAACCACACACATTTAGCAAGTCGTGTGATTGTGGTGTGTAGAGGACTAGCACTTGGTTTTGTATCCACGTATTCAATCCGCAGAGGCTAGTGGAATCTGTTTTTATATGTATATATTAAAGGTGAGTTCCCTGCCTTATTTCTAAGTATATAGACTTTTTGTTGTTTTGTTATCTACTAAAAATCCTACATTGTAGTAATAAGTCTATACATAGCTGTTGTAAATAAAACTATCATTTTTCGCAAGTCTCTATTTTAATATCAAGATGAAATTCGTTTTTCTCTCACTTTTGCCCCCTTTATTGCCTATCTTTTCTCTAGTCGTAACTATTTCTGTAGAGATTATTCTTCCTTGTGTTATTGAAAGTGTACGTGTAACAAAAAAAGACATTCTTTTTTCTTGTAGCTAATTTTTGCATCCTTATCTTTTTATTTCTACTGCTTTACTTTTTTT
>CAJOPO010000359.1 GCA_905236315.1 uncultured Treponema sp. | reverse complement strand
TCTCTTAGTCTATTTTTTGTAAGCAGGCAGAAAGTCAGTGAGCATTAAACTTTCCATACGAATAAAATATTAATTACTCTTTCTTCTACTAGAAAATAAATATTAAATAATATATAATGGATTATATGAAGGCTATTGAATTAGAAAAAGCATATAATCCTAAGGATTTTGAAGAAAGAATTTACTCACAATGGGTGGACTCAGGTTGTTTTAAGCCAGCATCAGATAAAGATTCCCCTTTAAATCAAGTCTATATACAAAAGAAAGAAAAAAATCAAGTTATTTCAAAGTATACTGTAGTTATTCCCCCTCCAAATGTAACTGGAATCTTGCACATGGGGCATGGTCTTAATAATACATTACAAGATATTGTTGTGCGTTATCATCGAATGAAAGGTGATAATACTCTTTGGCTTCCTGGAACAGACCATGCGGGCATTGCAACTCAAAATGTTGTAGAGCGAAAGTTAAAAGAAGAAGGTCTTAGAAGGCAGGATGTAGGACGAGAAAAATTTTTAGAGCGTACATGGGCTGTAAAAAATGACCATCATGCTACAATAGTAAAGCAACAAAAAAAATTGGGCAACAGCACTGACTGGGATAGAGAGCGTTTTACTATGGACGAAGGGCTTTCTAAGGCTGTGCGTGATGTCTTTGTAACCCTTTATGAAAGAGGTCTTATATATAAAGGACACTATCTTGTAAACTGGTGTCCTAGATGTGGTACAGCACTTGCAGATGATGAAGTAGAACATATAGACACTCCTGGTGCCATGTATCATATTTGGTATGAATATGCAGATGGTCCTGCTCCTGACGGAAGTACAAAGATAGAAATTGCTACTACAAGACCAGAAACACTTTTGGGCGATACTGCTGTAGCTGTAAATCCTGAAGATGAGCGTTATAAAGATATTGTTGGCAAAAAATTAAAATTGCCTTTAACAGGGCGTGTAATTCCTCTTATTGCAGATAGTTATGTTGATAAAGAATTTGGTACTGGTATGGTAAAGATTACACCAGCCCATGACCCAAATGACTGGGAAGTGGGTAAACGCAATAATCTTGAAGTTATAAATATATTAAATCCAGATGGTACTTTAAATGAAAACTGCCCAGAAAAATACAGAGGACTTACTTGTTCTAAAGCAAGAGCGATTATAATAGAAGATTTAACGGCACAAGGCTTATATAAGGGTGAGGAAAAAATAAAACATTCTGTAGGTCATTGTTATCGTTGTAATACAGTTGTAGAACCATATTTAAGTGACCAATGGTTTGTGCGTATGCAACCTCTAGCGCAAAAGGCTCTTGCTTCATGGAAAAATGGTGATTTTGTGTTCTATCCTAAGAAGTGGGAAAATACATTTTTGCATTGGATGGAAAATATTCGTGACTGGTGTATAAGTCGTCAGTTATGGTGGGGACACAGAATTCCTGTTTGGTATTGCAAATCTTGCGGAGAAACAATAGTAAGCCGTATAGACCCCACTCAGTGTCCTAAGTGTAGTGCAGAAAAAGAAAATCTAGAACAAGACCCTGACGTAATGGATACTTGGTTTAGTTCTTGGCTATGGCCATTTAGTACACTAGGCTGGCCTGAAAATACTAAAGATTTATCTGAATTTTATCCAACAACTGCCTTAGTAACAGCTTATGACATAATATTTTTCTGGGTCAGCAGAATGATTATGGCAGGTCTTGAGTTTACAGGTAAGGCTCCTTTCCATGATATATACATACATGGTCTTGTGCGAGATAAGCAGGGACGCAAGATGAGTAAGTCTTTGCACAATGGCATAGACCCCCTTGAAATTATTGATATGTATGGAGCTGATGCCCTAAAGTTTACTCTAAGCTATATGTGTGCACAGGGGCAAGATGTTTTAGTAGATAAAGATAGCTTTAAAATGGGAAGCCGCTTTTGCAATAAGGTATGGAATGCAAGCCGTTATATTTTAGGTAATTTGGAAGGTAGAAACTTAGTTGCTGTTTCTGATTCAGATTTAACAGAATTAGACCTTTGGATTTATACAAGATTAAACGAAGCGGTAAAATCTGTTCGCGAAGCAATGGAAAACTATCGTTATAATGATGGGGCTTCTGCCTTGTATGAATACTTTTGGAATGATTTTTGTGATTGGTATGTAGAAGCAACAAAGCTTTCTTTCCGTAACGGAGATGATAAAGAGAAAGATAGAACGGCTTCTGTTTTGCTTAATGTAATGGAAGAAAGCCTACGTCTTTTGCACCCTTATATTCCCTTTGTTACAGAAGAAATATATAGCAAGTTACCTTTGCAAGAAATAATGAATAATAGACAAAAAGCGGGAGAACAAAAGGTATTAAGTTCTTCTATATGGAATGGTCTATTAGTTAATGCTCCTTATCCAGAAGAATTGCAAGCTAGACAAAACGAGGCTGTTAGTAAGCGTTTTGAAGTATTAAAAGAATTGATACGTAATATTCGCACTTTGCGTGTGGAATGTGGCTTAGACCCTGCTGCAAAACTTCATATAGCGGTACTTGTTGCTGTAGGCAGTTCTGCCGAAGTTATAAAAGAAAAAACTGATATGGTAGAACTACTTGCAGGTGTAAAAAATATAGACTTTATTACAGAAAAGCCTGCAAAATCTATAGGTACCGTAGGAACTGGTTTTGAAGCCTTTTTGCTTGTAGACGAAGGCATTAATATAGAGCAATTAAAACTTCGTTTTGAGAAGAGCATTGCTTCTGAAGAAGTTTCTATAAAGCGAAGTGAAGCAAAACTTTCTGGTAACTTTGCAGAACATGCGCCTGCAGAAGTTGTTCAGCAGGAACGTGAACGTTTAGCAGAAGCTAAAAGACGTATAGAAAAACTTAACTCTTATTTAAAGAGTTTATAGTAAAGTTTTAACAAGGAGGAATGCTTATGGGCAAAAAATTATTTGATATGGCTACCGAAAAACCTGCTCAAATGGATACTCAGCATATGTTGCAACTAAAAAGCATA
>CAJOPO010000358.1 GCA_905236315.1 uncultured Treponema sp. | reverse complement strand
TCTGCGAGATTCACAGATTTTTCGCTGGCAACGCCTATTGCTCAAAATGACGGTTGAAAGTTTTAGCATACATTTTGTAACACATCCAAAAATTTAATTTTCTGCTGAAAAACACTTTGTTCTAAAAAAAGTAAGCCTGTAGAAGCAAGAATGTTTTTACGGGCTTTTTTTTGGAAAATTCCTGAGGTTATAATGAATAATGACAATGTTCTAGAATTAAAGAACCTGTCCAAATCTTTTGCAAAAAATAAAGTATTAAGTGGAATAAATCTTTCTGTAAAAAAAGGTAGCGTTATGGGACTTATGGGCGAAAATGGAGCTGGAAAGTCCACAATGATGAAGTGCCTTTTTGGTATTTATGCAAAAGATGAAGGTCAAATAGAATTAAATGGACATCCTGTAGATTTTAAAAATCCTAAGGAAGCCCTAGAAAATGGTGTTGCCATGGTACATCAAGAGCTAAATCAATGCTTAGACCGTACCGTAATGGATAATTTATTTTTAGGTCGCTACCCCACCCGCTTTGGCATAGTAGATGAACAAAAGATGTTCAAAGAAAGCAGTAAATTATTTGCTTCTTTGAATATGAGTGTAAATCCTAATACAATAATGCGAACCATGTCTGTTTCGCAAAGACAAATGGTAGAAATAGCAAAAGCTGTTTCTTATAACGCAAAAATTATAGTCTTAGACGAACCTACCTCATCATTAACAGAACCAGAAGTAAATAAATTGTTTTCTATAGTGAATGACCTTAGAGCACAAGGAGTTTCTTTTGTATATATTTCGCATAAAATGGACGAAATATTCCAGATATGTGATGAAGTTTCTGTTTTGCGCGATGGAAATATGGTCTATACATCTCCTATAAAAGATACGGATATGAATAAACTTATTTCTGCAATGGTTGGTCGCTCCCTAGACAAACGCTTCCCTGATGTAGATAATACACCAGGGAAAGAATATCTTGAAATACGTTCACTTTCTACAAAATATGAACCCCATATACAAGATGTATCTTTTACAGTGCGTAAGGGAGAAATATTTGGTCTATATGGACTTGTAGGAGCTGGAAGAAGTGAACTATTAGAGTCAATATTTGGCATAAGAACTATAGCAAGCGGAGAAATAATTTTAGACGGTAAAAAATTGCGCTTTAACAGTGCAAAAGACGCTATGAATTATAACTTTGCACTTGTTACAGAAGAGCGCAAATGGAATGGAATGTTTGCAAAAGCCACTATTGAATTTAATACAACCATCACTAATTTAAATAGCTATAAATCTTTTGGAATGTTATCTAATAGAAAAATGCAAGAAGCTGCAAATAGAGAAATAAAAAAAATGCACACAAAATGTGTTTCTGCAGATGAACTTATTTCTTCTTTGAGCGGTGGTAATCAACAAAAGGTTATTATAGGCAAATGGTTAGAGCGCGAACCTGATGTTTTTCTACTTGATGAGCCTACAAGAGGTATAGACGTAGGTGCTAAATATGAAATATATCAGTTAATTATTCAAATGGCTAAGGAAGGTAAAACTATTATAGTAGTTTCTAGCGAAATGCCAGAAATTCTTGGTATAACTAATAGGATTGCCGTTATGTCTAACCATAAATTAGCAGGCATTGTAAACACAAAAGAAACAGATCAGGAAGCTTTATTAAGACTTTCTGCAAAATATTTGTAATAGGAGAATTAACCTATGGCTACACAAAACGAAGATTTAGAAACTTTAGCAAATAAGCGTATTGCAGAATTGCAAAGTGGTGCAAAACTAAATCTTGCATCGTTAAATGATGACGACTTACTAAAAAAATATAATGACACACTTTCTGATTTAAGAAAAGATGGTGTAAATAAGATTATGGATTTAAGGCAAGAGATTGCAGAAACCAAAAAGAACCTTATGCTAAGCAAAGAAGAGCGACAAGCAAAGATTGATTCTTATTTACAAGAAATAGAAAATGCAAAAGTAGTTGCAGAACAAAATAAAGCACAAGATTCAAGTCTATCAAAATCTGGTGTAGTTTATGCAAATGCTCTTGCAAAACAATATTTAATGCAGGTAAATGCAGAACAAGATAAAAATATTGCTGATAGAAAAGCAGAATATATAAGTCAAGTTGAAAAAATTAAAGCAGATGCAGAAAAGCGTCTTGCCTCTACAAATTCTAAAGAAGAACAGTCTGTAGTAGTTTATGAAAAAAAATCTGCACTATTTGATGCAAAAAATAGAATGCAGTCAGATGTAGATAGGTTTATAGATGTAAAAAAACAAGCTTTTACTGACCACATACAGGTAAATAGAACCCTAAGAAATGGCAAAACAAACTTTGCAGAAAATGTTGCTCTAAGTTTTAAAAACTATACTTATACATTTAAAGCCTCTAAGTTCTTATTAGATAATGGTTTGTATTTAGCTATTTTATTGTTCTTTATTGTATGTATAATTATTGCTCCAATAACAGTACATTCTAATTTATTATCCCTACCTAATATCTTTACTATTCTTGAGCAATCCTCTACTCGTATGTTCTATGCCTTAGGAGTTGCAGGACTTATTTTATTAGCAGGTACTGATTTGAGCGTAGGACGTATGGTTGCACTAGGAGCTGTTTTAACAGGTTTAATTTTACATCCAGGCGAAAACATCGTAAAACTATTTGGAACTGGTCCTTGGAACTTTACAGCGTTACCTATGGGCTTGCGTCTTTTTATGGCTTTATTTATTTCTGTATTCTTATGTGTATTGTTTAGTACATTTGCTGGAATATTTTCTGCAAAATTAAAAATACACCCATTTATTTCAACCCTATCTACACAACTTATAATTTATGGTTTATTGTTCTTTGGAACAAGCGGTACACCAGTTGGTTCTATAGATAGTGATGTGAAAGATATGATTGGTGGTAGATGGATTATGGGAATGGTAAATGGAGAGCTTGTAACATTCCCAAAACTTATTATTCCCGCCATTATAGCAATAATTGTTGCATGGTTTATTTGGAATAAAACAACCTTTGGCAAAAATATGTATGCAGTTGGTGGAAATGCAGAAGCTGCAAGCGTAAGCGGTATAAGTGTTTTCTGGACTACCTTAGGTGTCTTTATGATGGCAGGTGTCTTTTATGGCTGTGGAGCTTTCTTAGAGGCTTTTAGAGCAAACGCAAGTGCAGGTACAGGTCAGGGCTACGAAATGGATGCCATTGCAGCCTGTGTAGTAGGTGGTATTTCTTTTAACGGTGGAATAGGAAAGATTGGAGGAGCTGCTATAGGTGTAATTATATTTACAGGTCTTACATACTGTCTTACCTACTTACACATAGATACTAACTTACAATTTGTATTTAAGGGGTTAATAATTATTGCTGCAGTAGCATTAGATAGCATTAAATATCTAAAGCGCAAGTAATAGAATATTACAACTAAAAACAAGATTCTTTAATTATGGAACACGCAAATCAGTTTTTAACGTATACATATAAAAAACAGCTTCCAGTCGCCTCTGCGGATTGAATCTGCCGATTGAATCTGCCGATTGAATCTGCCGA
>CAJOPO010000357.1 GCA_905236315.1 uncultured Treponema sp. | reverse complement strand
GGACATGTGCAAATAGCGTTAATTATAATGTGACAAGTGATGGTACTGTTAATGTAAATATAAACTTTACACAGTCTTATACACATTACCTCATATTTAGGGGAGTTCCCACATTCCATGGACGCATAGAGATTCAGGGTATAATGTTCCGCTCTGACCCAAACTTTGAATCATATAATAGCTCTGGTTACACATATAATGAAAGTTCTTCATCGTTATTTATAAAGTCTAGACACAAAAATTCAAGAGAGCTGATAAGGCTATTTTGTGACCCTGTGAATAATTTTATAGGTGCCTAATACTAAACTAATCTTATAGAGAGCAAGCGATGCCTGCTAAGCAAGAAAAGACAGAATACCTTACAAGCCAGTTAATAACATATCTAGGTAATAAAAGAGCCTTATTGCACTTTATAGGGCAAGGTATACAGATTATACAGGAGCAATCCTGTAAAAAAAAACTAAAAACACTAGACACCTTTAGTGGTTCAGGCATAGTTTCTCGCTACTTACGACAATATTCTTCTAGTCAATATGCTAATGATATGGAAGATTATGCACGCATAATAAATGAATGTTATCTTTCTAATGCCACAAATCGCAATGAAGTTCTTTTACAAAATATACATGAAGAACTAAAAGAAGAGTGTTCAAAAAGGATAAAAGATTTTCTTACTCAAGACTTTTCTGCTTTTAAGTGTAAGGCAAGCAAAGTGGGGTTTATATCTGAATACTATGCTCCTCACAATATAAAGGATATTCAAAAAGGTGAAAGATGTTTCTATACGCCATATAATGCCTGTTATATAGATACAATGCGAAAATTAATAGAAGAAAAAGTTCCTTCTGAGTTAAAATGTTTTTTTATTGCCCCATTGCTTTCCGAAGCGTCTATTCATGCAAACACAGGAGGCGTTTTTAAGGGATTTTATAAAAATAGTAAAACAGGAATAGGGAAATTTGGCGGAACGGAGGCAAATGCTCTTTCTCGCATACAAGGGCACATAACGCTGCCTTATCCCATATTTAGTAATTTTTCTTGCAAAGTACACATAAGTCAACAAGACGCAAATAAGCTTTCTGCTTCAAAGGTCTTGCCCCACGTAGACCTAGCCTATATAGACCCGCCATACAATCAGCACCCCTACGGTTCTAACTATTTTATGCTAAACTTAATAGCAAATTATCAAAAACCTAATGAAAAAGATATGAGTAAGGTGTCTGGTATTCCAAAAGATTGGAACCGCTCTTCATACAACAAAAGGAAACTTGCTATCTCTACGTTTTCGGATTTAGTGCAAAACTTAAACGCAGAATACTTGTTAATTTCTTTTAATAATGAGGGCTTTATAAAAACAGAAGAAATGCAGGAACTTTTAAATAACGTGGGTACTGTACAAGTGCAAGAAGCGCAATATAACGCTTTTAGAGCATCTCGCAATCTTTCTAGTCGTAATTTACATACAAAAGAATATCTATATATAGTACATAAAGAAAAAAGATGAAGCAAATTAAAATATCTTACTATATGACATATAAACGTTCCCCACACTGACGTATACACGTCAATATGACTGACGTGTACAGGTCGGTGTGGGGAACGTGTACACGTCGGTGTAACCAACGTATACACGTTGGTTCCTTCCCCCTCTCCATGCTCTAACAAAAGACTTGCCGTTCCTCCAGAAAATGATTATCTTTATATGAAACCCCTGTTTTGTGAGGACAACATGCACTTTACTGAACCCGTTTACCGAAATCCTTACTGGCCTACATGGCCGCTCATTCAGATTACCGAAGGTTGCACGCACAATCGCTGCGCTTTTTGCACAATGTATCGCGATGTGCCATTTTGCATGATGAAGATTGATGACATTGATTCAGATGCGAAAGAACTTGCCGCCGAAAATCCACATGCACGCACCATTCAACTGCTTTCTGCTAATCCACTTGCGCTAAGTTATGAAAACTTAGCTCCTCGCCTTGAAGCAATTCGCCGACACTTACCCGACTTAGAGCCTGTCTAAAATTTCCTGATTAACACCGAAATAAAAGCGAGAGTCACCATCTGGGAGGTCGTATTGAGGAGCCTCTCACAG
>CAJOPO010000356.1 GCA_905236315.1 uncultured Treponema sp. | reverse complement strand
TTTCACAAAAAGATAATCAGTGTTTTCTTGTAAATAGCCGATTCTGTCCGTTAAGATGTATTCTGCTTCTCGACCGACAGGCCATGATACACGGCCGTTCCTTATGTGCTGGGAATAGAACAACGGATAAGAACCATCCACATCATAATCTCGCAGGACTTCACGTGAGCGGAAGTCCACTATAATGCCTGTGCGCATTTTCAAGTCGTCCGATTCCAAAGTGTTAGTCTGGCTGTTTACCCTCGAAAGAATCTCTGCTTCTTCCTGACTTGTAACAAGGAAAACAAACTGGTTAGGGGCAACAATAGTATTGTATTTGACCCTGTAATACTTGATGTCTGCAAAGTCGGAAGTTTCAGAAGAGGACATTTCTACATATTGCGGTCTCGTTCTTGTTTTCTTTACTTTGATAATCATCGTTTCCTGCAATACTGATTCGCCATCAAACACTTTGTCGCGACTGCCGAAAATATGAATGTTTGTAATGACACAATGGCGGAACAGATATTTGCGGAACCGCTCAAAATAAGCCCCTGAAGTCCATGAGCGAGGAATGATATAAACCAATTCCTCTCCATCTTTCAGGTTGTTAATGCCCATAGCCCAGAAAAGGAAATACAAATTAGGCGCACCATAACAAACCTCAGGCATGGTTTTGGCTTCTGGAGCATCCTTGGCAATCTTCAAATATGGAGTGTTGCCGATAATCATATCATATTTCTCGGCTTCCTTCTTGTATAAGTCTGCCGAAACAAAATTCTGCGAGGTCAGATAGTTGTCTATGCGAATCTCATACTTAATGCCTTGCGTCTTCTTTAGATTCTCCAGATTCTCAGCAAGTGTAGGCAGAACCTTTACATCATTCTCGTAGCATACAACAACTATGTCGCCCTTATATCCACTCCCCCTCAATCTCTCAACCAATGCTGTTGCCAGTAGCCCTGTACCAGCCCCCGCATCTAATAGTTTCAATTCCGGTTTCGTGAAGTCGATAGAGAAAAGCGAGGCCATGAACTCCGCTGTTTTCCTTGATGTAAAGAATTGCCCATACTTTTTGCGCTCCTTCTTAGGAATAGACTCCACAAAGGATGCCGTAACTTCGTATGCAGTATTTAATGCTTCGTGCTGAGACATTTTTCTTTTCTTTTGATTGCAAAAGTAGCCAAAAATCTTCGTTCTGCCACCGCTTTATATAAAAAAGTGCTAAATTTTATGTGATTTTACCAGAAAAAGGTAGTTGAGGTGGCTACGTGAAGGATTTTCTTTGGAATATGCAGGTCTTTGTTTTCTGCAAAGAAGCGTGAAGCGGTGGATGGACTGGTATGTGCCTTGTCACTCTCATCCGCTCGCCGTTTTGTTTTGTTGCTTTGTATATAGAAGGGCTTGCAGTAGGTACCTCTTTCAATGGTTGCGAATTGGAAGAGAATTATTTAGCTTGGTGATGAAAATTAAATTGGCTTGATTACAACATTCAGTTTGGCTTGATTATAAAATGGTGTTATCAGGCTAAATTCAAGGTTGTATACAATATAATTTATTTTTGTAATCAAAGTAAATAATGAAAAGATGTAGGGTGCTGCATTGAAGGGGGGAAGGTGAAGCAATATGCTTCTTGTGGAATTTGTGTTGTGCCTTTCGCGCGCGTACATTATTTATATTTTATATTAAGGTGGGGAGTTCCATACGCCTTAGGCGGACGAAGGTGTGTGGAACTTACCAAACTTCAATTCTTGACTACACAAAAGGGTGCTCCCGAAAACCAGAGGTTGGGTTATATACAGATGGTTGTGGAAGACGACTGATGGGAGGACAAGGGGATTTTTCTTGTGCTTATTTTGTGGTTTTGCTATGTGGAGTTGCTTTTTGGGTGGTTTTATTTTGTTAAATAATTCTAAAAATAGAGGCTTTTGGCCGTTTTAGGGGTGAGGCACGAAAAAAAAGCGCGTAAAAAAGATGCTGTTTGGCAGAAATTCACTAACTTTGCACCGCTTTTTGGAGTAGTGCGTGCCTTGGTTAGGCGCATGAGCATCGTAAAGGGACGGCTTCGCCCGCTTGGAAAGGGCAAAAAGTCGGGAAGATGCATGAGTATAGCACGAAGCAAAGCAAGTAGCTGACCACAAAGTAACGTATTCCCCCTTCGGGCGGAAGGGTAACGGTGGGCACTCAAAAGAAGACAATATTATAATAATAACATAAAAATCAAAACAAAATGCCTACTATTCAACAATTGGTAAGAAAAGGCCGTAAGGTGTTGGTAGACAAGAGCAAGTCTCCTGCATTGGATTCATG
>CAJOPO010000355.1 GCA_905236315.1 uncultured Treponema sp. | reverse complement strand
TGTAAGTCGCTATAATAGCGCGACTTACAACATCGCATTTTCAAAGTTGCCTCTAAAAACTGAAGTTTTTAGAGGCTCCCTTAAATAATTTGTACTGTTATTTTTATTTTTGCTCGATTTTCAAGTCAGAAAAAGCATTTGAAAGCAACATAAATCTAAGAATTCTACAGTTTTTCGTAAGTAAAGCTGGGGTTCTTAGGGGCTAAGCCCTAAGCAGTGCTGGAAAAGAGGGAAGGTTTGGAGGGGTTCAAGGGCACTCCCTTGAAAACTGATTTTTAGTAGTTAATCTTTAGTTTTTTAGGGGCATTTTTATGCACAGCGGGGGGGCGGTGAGAACAGCACGCAGGGGACTGTACTCTAGTTAGAGTGTAATAGTGGGGGTACTTAGAATTAAGAGGATATTTAGCTAGTGGGGCATAAGGCATTTAGATAGTAAAGGGAATAGTTTTCTATGTATAAGGAAATTGGTTTTTATAATGAAAAACATACTAACACATCTTAAAAAAGATTTCAAGTGCCTGAAAACGCTTGGCATGCAGAACGCATTTTTTTGCAAGTTCGTTCGGTAGCCATCGACAAACTGACCTTAAAATGGCAGCTAAAACAACTAAAAGAGAAAGGTATTCTTTGCCTCATAGGTGCAGACAGAGGCGGACACTGGGAAATCGTAGCAGAAAGTAAAACATAAGTTTAAAATGACATTTTTCGGCTTAATACACTTTAGCACGCTACATGACTTTGTGGCGTATGGAGTTTCTTTATAAAAAAGTCCATATTAGTGCCTATGAATAAGGCGCAGTAAGCGGTTAAAGACGCTGCAAAGACAAGCGAAAGGGTAAAAAGCAGGGGCTTACTTATTTGATTATTTGCAAAGGTGCAGTATGTAAGCATTGCTATAATTAAAAATAGCCCTGTAGCTATCCAAGAAACAAGAGAAATCCTTGACTTTGCAGGCTTATAAGCGGGGTCAATTTCTTTCATCACCTTTGTAATGGATTGAGAGTTTATGGGGCGCGGAATCTGCAACACTTCTTTTGCAAGGCGGTGGGCATGAGAGAGAGCTTTTATTTCTTTGCGACATTCCTTACATGTGAGCAGATGGAACGTTAAGACTAAAGGAACTCTTTCCCCCTTATCTAAGGCTAGATATTGCTCCATAAAATCATTACATTTTTGCGCCATATTATTCTCCTTCTTGTGCAAAGTCTTTTAACTTCTTTCGTAATATTTTCTTTGCCCTAAATATATTAGACTTTATAGTATTTATGGGTAAATCCGTTATAATAGCAATTTCTACATAGCTTAAATCATGAAAAAAATACAAATCTAGGCACGCTGCGTACTGTTCAGGCAGCTCCTGCACGGCTTCTTTTACCGCAAGCGCAGTAAGGCGTTTTATGTTTACATCTTCTGGCGTGTCAATAGAAGACGGCAACAGGGCTTCATCTGCAATAGAGATATATTCTTTTTTGCGCTGTTCAGAATTAATTGCAGTGGTATAGGCTATGCGTGTTAGCCATGTGGAAAATGAACTGTCGCCCTTAAAAGAACTAAGATGTATAAAGGCCTTTATAAACACTTCTTGCACAAAGTCTTCTGTATCACTTGCGTTATGAAAAAAGCTATAGCCCACAGCGGCTACCTTATTCTGATATATCGCCATAAGATGTGCAAAGGAATTAGTCTTACCAGAGAGGGTTTCTTTTATAAGTTTATTATCCCTATGACGTGTAAAAATGCCATCGGAAGTCTTGGTTTCATTTTTCATTGCCTACTGTTTTATGAAAAGCAGGGTTTAATTTATAGAAAATAAGAACTGCAAGACCTAAAACAAGGGGAATTAGCCCTCCTAAGAGAGTCCAGGTAAACCCATTTAATAATATAAACATTACCGTAAGCACTAAGCCTACTCCACAAAGACATAATCCTATTAAAAGAGAAAACGCTTGCCAGTCATAAACAGGGGGAATATATTGCTCCGTTCTTATACGCGCCTTAATCTCTCTGTGTCTCCACAAGAGTGCAAAAAACACTATTATTGCAGCAAATGCAATACCTACAATGGGCACTATGCTAAGAATAACCTGAGCGGCAGGGGTTAACGCTTCATTCATATAACTACCTCATAATACTTAGACACAGAAAGTAAAAATAAGTTGCAATTATTCAAAGAAAATGTACTGGTCAAAATACATTTCGCTGATTTTCCCTAAAACCAACTGTGTATTTATTATTTTTGTGAGTTCCTCTTTTATCTGTTTTTCTCCCATATT
>CAJOPO010000354.1 GCA_905236315.1 uncultured Treponema sp. | reverse complement strand
GCTCAAAATGACTGCTTAAAAGTTTCAGCATACTTTTTGTAACATCACTAAAATATCTTTACCTTAGAGTATCTATTTTTATTAATTAAAATGCATACGTTGCTATAAATACACCAGCTGCTATAGCAGTTCCAATAACACCAGACACATTTGGTCCCATAGCATTCATAAGCAAAAAGTTGGATGGGTCAAACTCTTGACCAACTTTATTAGCAACACGAGCAGCCATAGGAACAGCAGAAACTCCAGCAGAACCTATAAGGGGATTTATTTTCTTTCCCTCTGGTAAAAATAGATTCATTATCTTTGCCATAATAAGACCACCAGCAGTTGCAACACAGAAAGCAAGTAAACCTAAAACAATAATTCCTAATGAATTAGGGTTCATTATTTTTTCAGGGGTCATTTGACTACCAACACCCAAAGAAAGCAAAATGGACACTATATTCATCATTTCATTTTCCATAGTTTTAGAAATTCTCTGTACAACACCAACTTCGTGTACGAAATTACCAAATGCAAGCATACCTATAAGAGGAGCTGCAGGAGGCAAAAGGAGAATTGTTAAAACTAAAAGCATAAGAGGGAACAAGATACGCTCTGTTTTACTTACAGGTCGTAATTGGTCCATGTGGATAAGACGCTCTTTCTTTGTTGTTAAGGCTTTCATAATTGGAGGCTGTATCATAGGTACTAGTGCCATATAAGAATATGCAGCAACAGCTATAACAGCCATCATCTCTGGTGCTAATTTGCCAGAAACGTAAATAGAAGTAGGACCATCGGCACCACCAATTATAGCAATAGCAGCAGCCTGTCTTATTGTATAATCTATGCCTGGTATTATATTCATTACTGCTACACCAAACATAGTAAAGAATACTCCTAGCTGAGCCGCTCCACCAAGCAAGGCTGTTTTAGGATTAGCAATTAAAGGACCAAAGTCTGTCATTGCTCCAATGCCCATAAATATTAGCATAGGAAAGAATTCATTACCAACTCCTGCACTATAAATTATATGCAACATACCATCAGGAGCGTTTCCCATTCCTGCTCCTGGTATATTAACAAGAATAGTTCCGAATCCTATTGGTATAAGAAGTAATGGTTCAAAGCCTTTCGCTGCTCCTAAATAAACAATAAGAAAACCTATTGCTATCATTAAAAGATATTTCCAGCCAGCAGGTTTTTCTTGTAAATCAAATGCAGCTTCGGAAGTTGCTTGTGCATTTTCTACAGCAAGTTGCTCAGCAAGAGCCTGCGCCCTTTCTTCTGCAGTTTCTCTGTGTATCATTTTATAGATACCTGTAGATTTGCCAATGTTAGTTAAAAATTTAGAAACAGAAATATCATATTTACCGTTCCAGTCTTCTGTTCCTTTTATAACTTTATGTACACCGCTATCATTTTCAGGTGCATTTTTATCTTGTGCAAACACGTTAGTTACTAAAGACATTACAGATGCTGCAATCATTAACATAAGCATAATGAATGCAACTTTTGTATTTTTTTCTTTTCTAGAAATAGGCATATATTTTCCTCAATGTAATATTACTGAATTTCTGCTACAGGCTGACCATTAGTTAACTGGCTTCCTGCACTAGCAAGGAAATGTACTTTGCCAGCAGCCCCCGCCTTTATTTCTAATTCCATTTTCATAGATTCAATGACCACAATTGTATCTGTTGCATTAACACTAGCCCCCTCTTGTACTGTAGTACGAAGAAGAACACCTGCCACAGGTGCATTAACAGGTTTTCCTGATGAAGAAGACTGAGTAGGAGTTGCATTTATAGGAGCTTGTACTAGAGCAGGGGCAACAGGAGCTGCTGCCATAACAACACCACCTATGGTTGCAATTACTTGACCATTAGTAATCTGAGTTCCTGCTGGCACGGTATAAGTAATAGTTCCATCTTCTGTAGCCTTTACTTCTAGCTCCATTTTCATAGATTCTACTATAATAACAGTCTGTCCCTTAGATACCTTTGTTCCATTTGTAAAGCACTGTTTTAATAAAGTTCCTGCTACAGGAGCCTTTATATCTACACCCCCTGTTGTAACAGCAGTTTGAACTGCGCTAGGTGTACTTGCATTGGTAGCACTTGCACTAGGAGATGCAAAAGAAACATTATAAGCTACTCCATTTACATTTACACTCATAGAATCGCCTACAGGACCACTTGTAACATTATATGCAGTGCCATTTACTGTTACAGTATAGCTTCCGCCCTTTCCTCCACTTCCACTAGCAGTAGAAACTTCTTTCTTTGCTCCAAATGCCGTAGCTGCGTCAACAGGACCATTAGCGCGTTCTTTAAAGAACTTAGGAGCTACTTTAGGGAACATTGCATAGGTTAAAGTATCTTCTACAGTTCCATTACCGCCGTTCTCTTTGGCTTCCGCAACCATTTTATCCCATTCAGGTTCTATTTTATCTGCTGGACGACAAGTCAAAACCTCATCCATCTTATTCTGTTCCAAAGCTTTCTTTACAAGGTCTGCATTTGGTTCTGCTGGCAATTTACCATAGCGACCTGTAAGTAAGTCTCTAAACTCTTGAGTCATGCGTTCATAGCGACCAAATAAAACATTAAATACAGCCTGTGTACCAACTATTTGACTTGTAGGTGTAACAAGGGGAACATAACCTACATCTTTTTGGACTAATGGTAATTCTTTTAATACGTCATCCATCTTGTCAGCTTTTCCCTGCTGCTTTAACTGGCTCTCCAAATTAGAAAGCATACCACCAGGTACTTGAGAAACAAGAATACGAGTGTCAGCACCTAAGAATTTAGACTCTAAAGAAGCATAATGTGTACGCACTTCTCTAAAGTAAGCTGCAATCTCTAATAAAGCCTTGGTATCAAGACCTGTATCATAATCTGTACCTTTTAACATTTCTACTATAGTTTCTGTAGGACTATGAGAAGTACCCATAGACATAGAAGAAATAGCAGTATCCAAAACATCAGCTCCCGCCTCTACAGCTTTTAATTCTGTAGCAACAGAAAGTCCAGTAGTAGAGTGTGTATGTATTTCTACTGGTAAATCACAAGCCTTCTTTACCGCTTTTACTAATTCATAGGCATCATAAGGTTTTAAAAGACCAGACATATCTTTTATACAAATAGAATCAGCACCAAATTCTGCATAATTCTTTGCTAGTTCTGCATATTTTTCTACAGTATGATATGGGGTAACGGCATAGGAAATTGCCATCTGTACATGCTTACCTGTCTTTTTTGCAGCCTTTGTAGCACGTTCTAGATTACGAGGGTCATTACAAGCGTCAAAAATACGAAATACATCTATGCCATTTTTTGCAGCGGTTTCAACAAACTTATCAACTACATCATCTGCATAATGACGATAGCCTAATAAGTTCTGACCACGCAATAGCATCATAATTTTATTATTTGGCAAGGCTGCATGCAATTTACGCAAACGCTCCCATGGGTCTTCATTCAAGAAACGAATACAACTATCATAGGTTGCTCCACCCCAACCTTCTATGGCCCAATAGCCTATTTTATCAAGCATTGAACATGCAGGAAGCATATCAGCAGTTGTCATGCGAGTAGCGTGCAAAGACTGATGTGCATCACGTATTACTAATTCGGAAATTCCAATTTTAGACATATTTATAACCTCTTTACCCTGTTAATTTTTAAACGCTTTGTTTTTCATGAAGGGCGGCAGCAATAGCAGCAATAACGGCACCATTATCAGATGACTGCGGAACATTTTGAATAGCAGCCGCAGGAGCCACAAAAGATTTTGTTTCTTTCTTTTCTAAATCCTTATCTAAATGTAACGAATGTACTACAAAATGTAATAAATACATTGATATTATAAGTATGATAAGGAAAGAAAACACAACACACATTCCTAGCAAAGTAAGTATACCACTTTGACTAAGCATTTCAGCGATTGTCATAATTCCTCCATATAATTTCTTCTATTATAATTAATTTATTATAATTATACAAGGGAAATACTAAGCAATACACGGAAATCAATTTTCAACGTACACATATAAAAAAAACAGCTTTCAGTCGCCTCTGCGGATTGAATCTGTCGATTACAAAATCG
>CAJOPO010000353.1 GCA_905236315.1 uncultured Treponema sp. | reverse complement strand
TAAGTCGCTATAATAGCGCGACTTACAACATCGCATTTTCAAAGTTGCCTCTAAAAACTGAAGTTTTTAGAGGCTCCCTTATATAAATGCTCAAAACAATATAAAAGAGCTTACTCCTTCTATTATAAATGATTATAAAGCCTATTTAGATAAACTTTCCCCCTTGTGTGCCTCTCATACGGCTCTTTCTAGTAGCGAGGGGAATAAAAAAGCTCTACTAGATATGGCAAAGTGGAATGATGCCCTTGCAGCTCTAAAAGAAGCGTTAAGCACTTTTGACTTTGACACCGCTGATTTTATTATAAACGACCTTAATAATTATGAAATACCTAAAGATATTGAAGAACTGTACAAGGCAATAAAGACTAAAATTCATAATGTAGACCAAGCGGGGACCATGCAGCTTTTGCCTTAAGTCTTTGCTTAATTTTTTGTTTTATTTACACAAAAAGTTTGACATTCCTCTAAACTAAAGTATCATAGTTTTTAGCGGTATTTTAGAAATACGACTACTTTGGAGATTTTATTAATGAAGAAAAGTTCTATTATCACTTCGGCAGTTGCAATCGCTACTGTCTTAGCGGGATGTTCAACTACAGAAAAAACTACTAGCAATGCAGCTCGCACGGCTGTAGTTCCGCAGTCTGGGCAGTATACTATGGTAGTTACAGGCTATGACTGGGGGCCTGGTGTTGATAAACTTATAATAAATGCAGGAAATGAAATAAATAGTGCAGACCTTGATAAAGATGATTTTTCTGTAGATGTAAATATGCCCACAGTAGACTGGAGTGGCTATCCTAACTTAAAAGTTGTAAACGCAGATGGAAAACGCACTGTAAAAGCCGTTTATACTTCAGATGCAGAAGGTAGTGCTGTTTCTAGCGCAAGTAGTTATATAGCCCTTGAACTTGAAGTGCATCCAGCAGACCCCTTTTCTAATCCATTCTTATTCAATACTAATATGATGAACGAATGGTCTAATCCTTATACCCTAACTATTACCAACTCAAAACTTAATATAAATGTGTCTGATTGTGCAGGGAAAATAAGCCCCTTAGCAGACCAGTTTACTATGGGCACTCATACAGCAGAGGGAATTACTCTTAGCTATGCTGCATGGAAGCCTAAAAAGCACGGAAATAAAGTGCCCTTATTAATTTGGCTTCATGGAATGGGAGAAGGTGGTACAGACCCCTATATTGATATTCTTGGAAACAAGGTAACTAGTCTAATTACTTCCAAAATACAAAACTGCTTTGGTAAAAACGGAGCCTATGTGTTAGCTCCTCAAGCAGATGGTTTCTGGCTTCAGACTGATGAGCAAAAGGATATGAAAGCAGAGCGAGAGGGCGAAGAGGCAAAATCATATTACACAGAAGCCTTGTTTAGTTTAATAGATACTTATGTAAAAAATAATCCTTCTATTGATGCTAACCGCATTTATATAGGTGGCTGCTCTAATGGCGGATATATGACCATAAATATGCTTATTGAATATCCTGATTATTTTGCAGCAGCATGGCCTATTTGCGAGGCTTACAGGGATTCAAAGATTGATGATGAAAAGCTTGAAAGACTTGCAAAGAATCATATATGGTTTACACAGGCAAAGAATGACACTACTGTTATTCCTAAGGATTTCGGAGTGGCAACAGTTGCTCGCTTAAACGAAAAATACCCAGATGCTGATATTCATTTTACTTTCTGGGACGATGTGCATGATACTACTGGTCTTTATAAGGGAACTGACGGAAACGCTTATCAGTATTTAGGACACTGGTCTTGGCTATACGCTTTAAACAACGAGTGTGTAGACGATGGCGTAACTTTAATGGACTGGCTTGCAAAACAGTCTAAATAATTCTTATACAAAAAAGCAGACTGCTGGGCTGTAGCGTAGCAGTCTGCAGATGTAATAAGGAAAAACACACGGATTTGTTCGCAGCTAACGCCGCTCACATAAAAGAAAGCGAAGCGCGTTAGCTCGGAGCAAATTTGCTCGGAGAAAATTAGCTCGGAGAAAATTTTCTCTTAAGCAAATCCGTTTGTTTTCCTAAGATTGCGTTCATTCTGTATATTATATATAGGAAACCTCTAAAAATTGCAATTTTTAGAGGTAACTTTGAAAATGCGATGTTTTAATTCCTGCTATTACCAGGAATTAAAACTCGTCGGG
>CAJOPO010000352.1 GCA_905236315.1 uncultured Treponema sp. | reverse complement strand
CAGAAAACTACACCCATACACATAATATTAGAGGCAGGCTCCTATCGCGAAACAATAAAATACAACCTATCTAATCCTCTAATAATGGAAAGCACTGCAGGTACAAAAGCAGAAGATTGCGTTATTCAGGCAGATAATTGTGAGGCTTTTCATAAAGGTCTAGAAAACAGAGCGATTTTTTCTCTAGGTCCCTTAGCTACAAATGTAAAACTAAAAAACTTTTCTATAATAAATGCTCATAATAAAGTAGCCCAAACATTTTATTCTGTGCAAGACAGTGCAGAAGCATTAGTCTGGAATAACACAACAGGAACCCTACTTGCAGAAAATATGCGCTTTATAGGCAGACAGAACACTCTATGTGTAAAAGGCTTTAGCTGGTTTAAAGACTGCTTTGTTAGTGGTGATGTGGATTTTATTTATGGGGAAGCAGATACAGCCCTTTTTGAAGAAACAGAAATTAACGCAAGAGAAGATAACAGGGGAGACTTTCCTTCTTATGCTATAAAAAGCCTAGCAGTCGCAAACAAAATGGGCTTTGTATTCTTAAACTGCCGTTTTACTTATGAAAAGCGTAAAAAACTCCCCATATACATATACCGCACACAAGGCACTGGTAGTGCAACAAGCCCTAAGTGGTGGGATAGTGTAGCATTCTTAAACAGTTTTATAAGTGAAGGTTTTAGCGAAGAGCTTGCTTGGGACGATGACATGAACATGAACATTTACCCACGTGGAAATGTTCTTACAGGAATAAGAGAATATAACACTCGCATAGTATCTAAAGACGGCAGCGTGCAAGAGGCTGATACCACAATGCGCAACATAAAAACATACACAATGACAGAGGATGACTACTTCAATCATTATGCAAGTCGTTTTCTGATATTAAAGAATACACCTTTTGCAGAGATAGACGAATGAGAAATAATCATAATCCAGCTTCTTACCTGTTGTTAAATAATAAGACTTTTCATATTACTATATGGGCAAGCGCAATTTTATGTTTTGTCTTACTACTCCTTATAGAAAGTTGGGATATAAATACTATAGATTTAGGCTTTATAAAAATAGCAAATGCAAAAATCTATACGCAAATGATTCCTGTTATGATATTAACATCTCTTTCTGGCTATACAATAGGTGCTGACGTTGTTCTTATATATTTTTCCGTAATAACTATGCATGACGGCTTTGCATTTAGAGCGTTTTTTCTTATGGTAGCATCGGTTATTGCGAATATTCCTATTGTTAAGCAATGGTATAAAAGTATTTGGAAAACTATAATTGCCTTTCTTATATTTACAATCGTCTTAGGTCCTGGTTGGAATACATTTCTATATATATTAGAGAGCGACAGTTTTTCTATTCCTGACTTTCAAAGCATTATAACTAGTCAATCGCCAGCTATAACATGTGCTATAGTATGTTTATTCTGTTATTTATATTATAACTTTGTTCCAAAGAAAATACATGATTTATTTTTTGCAAGCACTTATGACTCAGAAGAGCTTTTACAAATAAAAAAAGCAATAGCAAAATATAAGCATGGGCGTTCAATAAATGGAATTATATTTTTTATAATATTTTCAGAAGCCCTTATACTTGCCATAGCAGCTATGGGTTTTGCAAATGCTTTATATTCACAACATAATGCATCTTTAGAAAATACCATTTCTGAAATAATTACCCAAAATATACATAATTATGCAGACTACTTTATAGAAGAAAATATAAAAAAAATTTTAGACTTACATGATTGGGACTCTATTATCTTTGCGTGCAGAATGTTTGCCCTTATGACAATAATAACAGTCCCTGTCATTTTTAGTATTATATCAGTAACAAATATACAAATAACAAATCCTATTATCCTTATGGCATTGAGTACTAGACATTCATCTAATAAAGAAAACAATGATGATGAAGATTGTCTTGAAATACACAAGCTTGGAATAAAAAATAAAGATGAAATAGGCATTTTGTATGAGGCTCTAATTGAAGCTTCTGATAATATAGGTAAACAAATAGAAAGCTTAAAGAGAGAAAAGAAACTTCAAAATGATTTAGAAATTGCAAAAGCCGCCACTAAAGCAAAATCTAGTTTCTTGTCAAATATGAGCCATGAAATCCGCACCCCTATAAATGCAGTGCTAGGGCTTGACGAAATGATTATCCGCGAAAGCACAGAAACTGATATTATAAACTATGCTTTAGATATTCAAAACGCAGGAAAGAGTCTTTTATCTTTAGTAAATGATATTTTAGACTTTAGCAAGATAGAATCAGGAAAGCTTGAAATTATCCCAACTGATTATGATTTGAGTTCTACAATTAATGACCTTGTTAATATGATTGCAAAGCGAGCAGAGGATAAGGGACTTGAACTCATAATTAATATAGAAGAAAACATACCTAATCTTCTATACGGAGATGAAATACGCATAAAACAATGTGCTATAAATATTTTAACTAATGCAGTAAAGTATACTAGAAAGGGTTCTGTTACTCTTTCTGTTTCTTATACAAAGACTTCTGATAATTATATAAATTTAACATTCCATATAAAAGATACAGGCATTGGCATAAAAGAAGAGGATATACCTAAACTCTTTACAGCATTCCAACGTATAGAAGAGAAGCGAAACCGTAGCATAGAAGGCACGGGGCTTGGAATGAATATTGTACAGCAACTTTTAGGTCTTATGGGAAGTGAACTAGGAGTAAACAGTGTATATGGGGAAGGTTCTGACTTTTTCTTTACTGTAGAGCAAAGGGTTATTAAGTGGGAACCTATAGGGAACTTTAATGAAACTTACAAAAAATCTGTTGCTTCTGCAAAGACATATAAAGAATCTTTCCGCGCTCCCAATGCTAGAATCCTTGTCGTTGATGACACAAGAATGAACCTTACCGTAATGAAGGGGCTTTTAAAGCGTACTCAAGTACAGCTTGACATGGTAGAAAGTGGCCCAAAAGCCTTAGACCTTGCAGTACAAAATCACTATGATGTTATGTTTATAGACCATCGTATGCCAGGTATGGACGGCATAGAAACCTTGCATGCACTTTCTACTTTAGCAGGTAATAAGAATATAGGCGTTCCTAGTATTGCTCTTACAGCAAATGCTGTTAATGGAGCTAGGGAAATGTATATAGCAGAAGGCTTTACGGATTATCTAACTAAACCTGTAGATAGTGCAAAGCTAGAAAGAATGTTGTTGGATTATATTCCTAAAGAAAAAATAGAATCTGTGCCCGATGATACAGAGCAAACAAATGATAGTGCAGAGCAATCTTCTAGTAATAATAACAACTTAGAAAAACAAAATACAGATAATGATTTTTGTTCTTGTCTAAAGAATATTGAAGGTATAAACGTACAAGAAGCTATAAAAAATTGTGGCGGTGAAGATGTTTTACAAGATGTTGTAAAAGACTTTTATAACTCTATAGAAGAAAAAGCTAATTTAATAGAACAATATGCCTTTAATAAAGATTATAAAAATTATACAATCTTAGTTCATGCTCTAAAAAGTACATCTCGCTTAATAGGTGCAATGGAGCTTTCTAAAAAAGCCGCTATACTAGAAAAGCAAGGCAATGAGCAAAATGGAGATTTTATAAGTTTAGAGACTCCTGTATTGCTTTCTATGTTTAGGGCATATAAAGAAAAGCTAGAAACTGTATTACAGCCTTGTGATGAAGATAGTGATAAAGAAGAAATAGACTCTAATCAATTAAAAGAAGCCTTTACAGCACTAAATGAATGTATGCAAGGCTATGACTTTGATACTGCAGGGCAAGTTATACAAATGCTAGAACAATATAGGATGCCTGATAGCAAAAAAGATTTATTTTCTAACATAAAGAAGAAGATTAACGCTTGCGACCATGCGGCTGTACTTGATTTATTAAAAAATGAACTAGAAGGATAAAATATGAAAGTTGTAACATTTGGTGAAATAATGCTTCGTTTGCAGCCAGAAGGATATTATCGTTTTGTACAAGCAGATAGTTTTTCTGCCACGTATAGTGGGGCAGAGGCTAATGTTGCTATTTCTTTGGCAAATTATGGCGATGATGCTTTCTTTGTTACAAAACTGCCTCCTCACGAAATTGGGCAATGCGCAATAAATGCTTTGCGAAAATATGGAGTACACACAGATTTTATAAAGCGTGGCGGAAAAAGAATAGGTATATATTATAATGAAAAAGGAGCAAGTCAGCGTTCTTCTAAGTGCATTTATGATAGAGCATACTCTGCAATAGCAGAGGCTTCCTTAGACGACTTTGATTGGAATACTATATTTAAAGATTGCAAATGGTTTCACATTACAGGAATAACCCCTGCTATTGGGGGGAACTTACCTCAGATATGTATGCAAGCTTGCGAATGTGCAAAAAAGATGGGGGTTACTATTAGCTGTGATTTGAATTATCGCAGTAAATTATGGACAAAAGAGCAAGCTCAAAAAACAATGAAAGACATTTGTAAATATGTTGACCTATGTGTTGCCAATGAAGAAGACGCAAAAGACGTTTTTGGCATAGAAGCTATAGGAAGCGATGTGGAAGGCGGGGTTCTAAACAAAGATGGCTATGTATCTGTAGCAAGACAACTTGCAGAGCAATTAAACTTTAAGCAGGTGGCTATCACCTTACGTACTTCCATAAATGCAAGTCATAATAAATGGGCAGGGCTTTTCTATGATGGAAGTAATTTTTACTATAGCAGAGAATATGATATAGCGTCCATAGTAGACCGCATTGGTAGTGGAGATAGTTTTACAGCTTCCCTCATTCATTCTTTACTTCACGGAAAGGACGCTCAAAGTGCATTAGACTTTGCCGTTGCCGCAAGTTGTTTAAAGCATAGCATAGAAGGCGATTTTAATATGGTAAGCGAGGAAGAAGTTGAACGACTAGCTAGTGGAACAGGTAGCGGTCGTATTCTACGTTAAAATATTTTATGTATTATGGGGAAATAAAAAAAACTGATATAGCTAATGGAGAGGGAGTTAGAGTTTCACTTTTTGTTTCTGGCTGTCGTATACATTGCAAGGGGTGCTTTAACTTTAAGACATGGGACTTTAATTTTGGAAAGCCCTTTACAGAAAAAACAGAAGAAGAAATCCTTGAAGCATTAGATAAAGACTTTATAAGTGGGCTTACCGTTTTAGGAGGTGAGCCTTTTGAAGAAGAAAATCAAGAAGTGCTAGCCTCTTTTCTGCATAAAGTAAAGACCTCTTTTCCGCAAAAGGACATTTGGTGCTATACAGGGTACATATATGATAAGGACTTACTTCCCTCTACAGGTAAAAAACATACTCCGTACACAGAAGAAATGCTTTCTTATATAGATGTGCTTGTAGATGGTCCTTTTATAATAGAAGAAAAAGACATAAGTTTAAACTTTAGAGGCTCTAGAAATCAAAGGATATTAAGACTAAAGAAGTCATAATTATATCATAAAAGGCTTAAACTATTCGTTGGTACGTTAGTACAATCAATTCTTTTATAGACATAAAAAATATAATCTTTTATAATTATACTCATGGCAGATTTATATATTATGCGTCATGGACAGACGCTATTTAACAAACACAAGATGATTCAAGGCTGGTGCGATTCACCTCTTACAGAATTAGGTATAGAACAGGCAAAGCAGGTAGCTTCTTATTTTAAGGCACATAACATAACTTTTGACCACGCTTATTCCTCTACTTCAGAAAGAGCTTGTGATACTTTGGAAATAGTTACAGAAGGCAAAATGCCTTACGAACGCTTAAAAGGCTTAAAAGAATGGAACTTTGGAAAGTTTGAAGGGCAAACAGAAAACATTAATCCTCCACTACCATATAATGATTTTTTTAAGAAATATGGCGGCGGAGAAGATATGACAGAGCTTCAAGAGCGTATTGTTTCTACAGTAACACAAATAATGCAACGTCCCTCCCACGAAAGCGTTTTAGTAGTTACACACGGAGGTGCTCTTGCAAATTTTGCACGTAAGTTTGACCACTTAGCATTAGAAAATGCTAAATATAGAGCGGGTATAAAGAATTGCTCTATATTCCATTTTTTATGGGATGGTTCATCTTTTAAGTGCCTAGAAATTATAGAGCACGAATCTTAAGGAAGCATTGTAAGTTACTCCTCTTCAATTAGCCATTCGCTAAGGCACTCTTCTGCACTTGAATAGTTCACGCCTACCTTTACAATCTTTCGACCATCATTTT
>CAJOPO010000351.1 GCA_905236315.1 uncultured Treponema sp. | reverse complement strand
TTTTAATTCCTGCTATTACCAGGAATTAAAACTCGTCGGGTTCTCTAAAAAATCACCAAAGGTGAGTTTTTAGAGATACCCTTAAGTAATAAAACTTTACAGCATAATTAGAGAATAGGGCAAGGAGGAGGGGTTCAAGGACACTCCCTTGAAAATGGATTTTCGTGGTAAAGGTATCGTACGTATTGACCGAGTGCTTTTTTTTTGTATAGTGTTTTATCATTACTTTTTAGGAGTACAATATGAAGTTAATTCACAAAATTGCCGCACCTGCATTTGCTGTGGGTGTTTTGTATGCTTTCACAGGTTGTCTTTCTTTACCTGTGCCAAATCTAGCCGAGAGCCTAGTTGATACTACTCCTGCAACAACAGACGCAGAACCAAAGTATCCAAAAGGCTTTACAGGCCGCAACGCAGCTCTTGAAGAAGTTGCACACGACCCATGGTACTGGGACTTACAGCTTGCAAGCGAGCCAGGAGCTGCTGTTAAGGTTTACACAATCAATGAGAAAGCTTACTATGCAATTTTCCCAGTTGACGAAAAAGCAAAGTATCCAGACAATGCTGTTTCTGCTGACCTAGAAAAAGCACTTGTACTCAAAGCAGAAGAGATTCCAGAACTTCTCAAAAATCTTGAAAAACTTTCATCTGGCTACAAGGCAAAGAACCCTGTCTACTACGATTACAACTTCTACAGAATGGTACCTTATGCAACTGTAACAGATGATGGAAAAACAGAAACATTAAAGAGAAAAGAATGGGTACTTCAAGCACAGGTACAGACTGATACTGAAGAAGAAAAAACTAAGGAAGGCAAGAACGTTACTGTAGAAAAGATAATAAAACTTTCAGTTAAGGGAACTGTTGGCGACATTACAATCAACGACCTTGACGCATTCATTGCCGCTTTGAAAAAATAAGCACAAGTTGACTTTTTAATACATACATACAAAACGCTCTCGCTATCTTGGTGGGGGCGTTTTTTTTATTGTTATTCTTCTTCTAAAACTGTCAGATTGAGTCACTAGTTAATTACGTTTATCTTGGTGTTATCCGTAAAGCCTAAGGCAGTTCCTTCTGCTCTTAGTTCAAAATCTTCTATTATAATAGTGTCGTAGCGGGCTAGTGATAAAAACGTCTTATAGTTTTCTCTATCGGCTTCCCCCCTTTTTTCTAATGCAGAAAAAGAAATGCGCTCTTTTCCATTGCACAAAATATAGCGAATCCTGCCTGCTTTATTTTTCATAGGGTCAGATACAACTTTGGCTCTAAAAGAATTTGTATCTTTACAACTCTTTTCGCTTTCTTTTGTGGCATCTTTTTTTTGCATAAGAAAAAAGGTCATCTTTATAGCTTCCCTATCTAATCCTGCAAGGTGGGCTATCGCGGCTACAGGTTCTATGCACTTCCATTGTAGTTGGGCATTACAGGTTATGCCGTTCCCTTGTGTAAGAGCAGGACATTGCTCACTTTGCATACAGGGGCTAAGGACTTTATAAGCATTTTGAACAAGAATATTTCTTAAGGCTATAAGTTCTCTGCTTGTTTTTAATAACGCAGGTTCATTTAATATAACAAAAGCATTAGGAGATAAAAAATCTAAAAGTGAAAGTATTAAGCGACTTTTGTTTTGGAGCCGTTCGTCTTCAGTTTTATTTTTCCATAATTCATTTAATGAATGGCTTATTACAACAATGTCGTAAGGGGCTTTGTTTTCTATTACATTTACAATTTGCTCATTTTCTAAATTGCATACAGTTTTATAGACAGCCATATCGGGACAAGTTTTATGCAGTACGCTATCTGCTAGTTCTAAGGTTTTGGAGCTAGAGTCTACAAGATGAGTTTTTATATTTGCTTTGTGTTCTTTTGTATTTAAGGCATTTTCCTTTATGATGTCATATAAAGCAGCACTTGCAGGAGCGGGGCCTGAACCAAGGTCTAAAATGCGAATTGTGTCTTTTTGGGATATAGAGTCATTTGTGCCTTTGGGCGCAAACATTTCTTTTGCAATGTAGCGTATTTGAATATAAGACACAGGCCAGTAATATAAAAGATACGCTCCTAGTAGTTCACTGTTTTGCATATAAGAACCGTTAGCAAGTTCTCTATCTCCTGTAAGACCTCTTTGTAATTTTAATAATGAAGTTGAGATTTTTTGTAGCTCTTTATCTGGTAGAGAGTTTTTTGAGGGGGCAATATTCTTGTACTTTAAGTATAAGTCAACAAGACTTTGTATGTGCTTTTTTAATGGGGTAGGGGAGACGATAAAGCGAGCGTTACAAGAGATTTTAGGCTTTTTCTTTGAATGTTCTAAGGTTCTCATATATTAAATTTCATAATTCAGCAACTGGAATATGATATACTGAAGAACAATTCCTACAAATTATTTCTAAGGGGTCAGGACCATTCTTTTTTATGTCTTGTAATTCATTTTGTGGTAATGCCCTAATATGTGCTAAATAGGTATCTTTAGAACAGGGGCAATCAAATCTAACATCTCTTACAAGTGCAATGCTAGGATTAAATTCACCAAACAAGTTAGATAAAAGTTCTTGATTAGTTTTTCCTTCACTGTAGAGAGGACCTAAAGATTGCATAGTCTTTACGGAGTTTTCTATTTTTGTTATTAGTTCAGAATCAAGAGCAGAATCTGCTTCAGAAGATAAATTTGCGCCGTTGTTTAAGGCTCCTCCTGTTTCGGGCATAATTTGGATAAATAAACCACCTGCTCCTATAACTCTGCCTTTTTTATCCATTTGTATACTAGTATTAAAAGCCGTTTGTATTTGTTCACTTTGTAAAAAATACTCTGCTAAATCTTCTGCAATGCTTTTTCCTTCTATTTGTATGGAACTTGTATATGGAGTTTTATCTCCTATATGGCGAGTTGCCATTGTCATAGTTCCTTTTCCTAAAAAGGGAGCAAGATTCCAGTTTTCTAGTGGCTTATCTACAGGCACGTTATCTGTAAAAAGATAACCGCGCACATAACCTGTAGAATCTGCTTCTATAGAAAATCCTTGAGCAACGCCTTCTGTTTCATATCTCCATGTTAGATGTTCTCTACCTTTCATTGTGGGTAATAATAGGACACCACATAAGGCCGCTTGTCCTAATATCATGGTTTCTAAAATGCCAAGATTATGTTGCGCTCTTACTTGATTTACAAATCTTGTTCCATGGAACAAAGCACCTCTTATCCTACCCTTTGCCATAACGAAAATAGCCATTTCGTCTTTTGGTAATTTATTTAATATTTCTTTTAATTCTAAATCTGTAATTTGAGCTTGAATCATGTTTTTTATAATAGCAAGTTTTATTTATGTTGTTCAAGTTTTATAGTAGATTTTAAGCGTTTTTAATGGTCTTGATTAGCACTCCTCTTCAATTAGCCATTCGCTAAGGCACTCTTCTGCACTTGAATAGTTCACGCCTACCTTTACAATCTTTCGACCATCATTTT
>CAJOPO010000350.1 GCA_905236315.1 uncultured Treponema sp. | reverse complement strand
TGTAAGTCGCGCTATTATAGCGACTTACAACTCGCAGGAACCTCGAAAAACTTTCTGAAAGGGAGTTTTTCGAGGTTCCCTTAAGATTATTTCAAAAATTGATTTCCTTGATATTAACTACTGAAAAATATTATAATTTGATGTATAATATATTTATGGGAGAAAAGGACCGCTTAGAAAAAACATTAGAATCATACAATGATGTCTTTGCAGATATTGTTAATGTTTTGCTATTCAATGGTAAGCAAGAAATTACAGAAGATTCTCTAATAGATGCGCAGACTTTTTCGCAATATAAAGCAGATGGTATGATACGAGAGCAAGACAGAGATGTTGCTAAATATTGGGAAGGGAATACTGTCCATTTAAGCTTAATAGGTTTTGAAAACCAAACTAGCCAAGAAGATGTAATGCCCATGCGTGTAATAAGTTACGATGGGGCTGAATATAGAAAACAGATACACAATAAAAAAGATGAATGGTATCCTGTGCTTACAATAGTGTTATACTTTGGAACCGATAAACACTGGACAAAATGTAAATCCTTAAAGCAGCAAATAAAAATTGACCCTCGTATAGCCCCCTTTATAAACGACTATAAACCTATTATATTTGAATTAGCATGGCTAACTGATGAACAAATCAATGCTTTTAAAAGTGACTTTAAGCTTGTCGCTCAATATTTACGCACACTTAGAACTGGAAAAATAGAAGACTGGTCACGCAAAAAATTAAAGCATATTCACGAAATATTAAATCTATTTAAGGTTATTTCTAATGAAGATACTTTTACTCAGATGGAAGATTTCATTATTCAAACACAAACAAAAGAAGGGGGTACAAAGGTGAGTGATTTCTTACAAGAACTACGTAACGACGGAAGAACAGAAGGAATTGCCTTAGGACGAACGGAAGGAATCGCTTTAGGGCGTGATGAAGGGCAAAATTCTTTGTTATCTTTATTTGCAAAACTCTATTCACTAGGAAGAGGGGATGATGTACAAAGAGCCACTACAGATAGGGCATATCTAAAAAAACTTATGGATGAATATCAAAAATGATTGAACTTATTGCATTTTTAGGCAACTATGGGGAAGAATATAAAAACACAAGACATAATACCGCTTGGTTATTTGAGTCATCTCTTCCGTTTGCAGATAAACTTTTGTGGCAGAGCAAGCACAAGGCAGACTTCTGTTCTTGCTACTATCAGGATATAGTTTCCTCTCCGCCTAAAAACTATCCACCTAAGCTATACTTTATAAAACCCATGACGTATATGAATCTTAGTGGGGAAGCTGTAGGAGAAGCTGCTAGATTTTATAAAATACCTGCAGAAAATATCCTTATCGTGCATGATGAAATTGAACTCCCACTTGGAACCGTCAGCCTAAAATGGAGCGGTGGACTAGGGGGGCACAATGGCTTGCGCTCGATAAAGGCTTCCTTAGGAACGGCGGACTTTTGGAGACTACGCTTTGGGGTAGGTAAGCCTGCAAATGTAAATATTGCAGACTATGTTTTAGGAGCATTTTCTGCTGACGAAAGAATTATACTTTCTCAAGTGTTCTCTCAAGCAAATGTATTATTAGATAAAGTGCTTTCTGCAAACAATGCTCAACATTTACTTACGGAATGGGGCAAAAAGAAGGTTATACCAGAGGTAAAATAATGACTGCAAAAGAAAGTGAAGAACAAGCCATAGAAGCTTTTAAAAGATTGTATCAAGTAACTCAAGCCTTACTAGGAGAGAATGGTTGCCCATGGGATAAGGCGCAAACTCCTCTTACTATGCGCTCATTCCTTATGGAAGAAATGAACGAAGCCATAGATGCCATTACAGAATGTAAGCCCCAACATGCAAAAGAAGAACTAGGCGACACCTTGTTTAACATAATGTTAACGTCAGCATTATATACTAGAGAGGGCGACTTTGATATAAGCCAAGTGATGAATGATATTGCTTCTAAACTAATACGAAGGCATCCTCATATTAAATTTGATTCTTCACTACGAAACAAAGATTGCCCTGAAATGTCAGAAGAAGGCGTAGGTGCACAAGAGAACACAGACATAAAAACAGTATTAAACAGGTGGGATAGAATAAAGGAAAATGTGGAAGGAAGACATGCAAAAAGCGTATTAGACAGCGTGCCAAAAGGTTTTCCGCCCTTGCAAAAGTCTTATGACTACTGTAACAGAGCCGCAAAACAGGGCTTTGACTGGCCTAGTGAAAAAGAGGCTAGAGAAAAGTTTGAAGAAGAGCTAAAGGAAGTAGATGAGACCTTAAAAGAAAATAATGCTTCACATTTAGAAGAAGAGGTGGGCGATGTGCTATTTGCAATGGCAAGTTGGGCAAGGAAACTAGGCGTAGACCCAGTGGTTGCACTTCAAGGGGCATGTAATAAATTTTATAAGCATTATACTAGCATAGAAGAAAAAATAAAGGCAGAAGGTGCTTCTTCTTCACACCCTCTGCCTTTATCAAGAATAAATGATTTATGGCGTTAAGTCTACTCTAATTCTGTTGCAACAACAACGCCATTTTGTGCCATTGCAGCTTCTGCTATGGAATCAGCGCGTTCTGTTGCCTTCTTTAGATTTTCGCTCTGTGTCTGCTGGCCAATTTTGCGAGCATAGTCAGCAGCCTGCTGCTGCCATAGGGTATTATCACAAGCATAGATTGCTATAAAAGAATAAACATCTTTTGTGGTCTTCTTTGTTTTATCTGTAACACGTTTCTGAACCCAAGATTCTGTTACCTTAGAAAATCCTGTAAACTCTGCAACTGCCGCAGCAGAAGTAAGTTCATCAGCGTCTGCATTATCTGCGCTAACCTGAGTTACAACTATTGCATTAAGAGAGAGAGCTATATCCTGTAGATACTTAGCTTTTGCACGAGTTTCTACAACGTTTAAAGCTTGATTTGCAGTTCCGTCTGTTACTGTAATAATGTAATGCTTACCAGCAAGCTGGTCTTGAACAGAAGAAGGCAATGTTTCCTTATCTACGGCATTTTCCATTACAGCAGTCTTAACCCATGCAGCAGGTTCTGTGCTAAACTCTGCACCGCGAAAATCTATAATCTCTGTTGTAACAGACTTACTTACTTTAGTATCAGTGCTTTTGCAGCCTGCAAGAAGAAAGGCACCTGCAAAAAGCAAGCCCATAGACATCTTTACAATAGAATGTTTCATTAAAAAGACCTCCAAATCTTTATAAATAACGTTTTAAGTTTAGTATAGTTTCATAAATTCGCTTTGTCAAGGAAGCGTGAAAGAACTTCAAGGAAATCAGTTTTCAAGGGGGTGCCCTTGAACCCCGTGTTTTTGGGGAAGAGAGAAAACTCTACTCCGTTCCGAAGGACTGCTTGCAGTAGCGGTTTTCTCTCCGCTAGAAACTTCGTTGCGAGTACCCCCAAGC
>CAJOPO010000349.1 GCA_905236315.1 uncultured Treponema sp. | reverse complement strand
TTGTAAGTCGCGCTATTATAGCGACTTACAACTCGCAGGAACCTCGAAAAACTTTCTGAAAGGGAGTTTTTCGAGGTTCCCTAAATTGATTTATACTGTTCTTTTATTTTCAAATTAGAAAAGCATTTGAAAAGTAACATAAATCTAAGAATCTTACAGTTTTTTCTAAGTAAAGCTAGGGTTCTTAGGGGCTTAGCCCCTAAGCAGTGCTGGAAAAGAGGGGAGGGTTTGGAGGGGAGAAAAAAAACGCTTCTGAGTAGAGGTTTTTCTCCCATCCAAAAACACGGGGTTCAAGGGCACCCCCTTGAAAACTGATTTTTTTTAATTTCTTACCTTAAGCATTGTTTGCCTAAAAGATTTTGTTGCTATGGCATTTATGATTTTTTCTGTATCTAGTGTCCAGAGGTTTTGTCTTTGGGAGCATAAATCCATAAAACGCTGCCAGTTAAAGCAGGATAGATACTCTTGTACTTCTTCACTAGTACAAGTGGTTCCTCTGTATAGTCTATAAAGTATATATGCAGAAAATCCACCAAAATCTGTAAAATCACTTTTATAAGGAAGGATAGTGCCATAGGGATTTTCCTGTATTCCGTTTTTTACAGGGTATGCCAATATAGCAGTTGCAGTATTAGGAGTGTGTTCTAAAAACAGATGTTCTTCGGATTTTACCCTGCGCCCCTCACTGCCAAAATCATTCTTACCGTCAGAGTAGAACACTAGCCAATAGTCCACATTTTCCACATTTTGTGGCATAGAAAACTCTTCTATTTGACTATCTTGCACAAAGCAACAGGAAAGGGTTGTGCAAGAAACGGCACAAGCAAATAGCAAGAACAACACTACATACACCGTCCACTCTATTATGGATAAAATCTTTTTTATTTTCATACCGTTATAATATGCTTACCAAGTGCAGTTTTTACTACTTTTTTGTAAGAACTGGAATAATTTCTTTTATAAGTGTAAAATCCTCATTATGATAAAAGACATTACTATAACGCTTCCTAGCAACATGCAAAATAATGACAGCTTTATACAAAAAAAACTTTTTGAAGAGCTAAAAAAGACCTTTCCGAATGAAAGAATAGATAAAACAGACACATACTTTGTTTGCCAAAAGAAGTCCATAGATGCGCGTCATGGTAAAGTAAAACTTGTAATGCGCTACAAAGCCTATATAGGAGAAAAGCCTAGTGAGCAAAGCGAAGATAAATTTATTCCCCACTGGCTTAGTGCAAATCCTAATAAAAAAGTCATAATAGTAGGCTCTGGACCTGCAGGTTTATTTGGAGCGTTTACTCTCTTAGAACACGGCATTAAGCCAATAATAATAGAGCGCGGGGAAGAAGCGTCTTTTAGGAAAAGAACCATTGCTGAAATAAGCACAAAGGGTGTTGTGGATGCAAACAGCAACTACTGCTTTGGAGAAGGCGGGGCTGGCACATTTAGCGATGGAAAATTATATACACGTAGTAATAAGCGAGGTAACATTCCTTTAGTTCTACAAATATTTAATCATTTTGGAGCAGATAGCAAGATACTAACAGATGCCCACCCCCACATAGGAACTGATAAACTTCCTAATGTAATAACAGCAATGAGGGAAAAATTACTAGAACTAGGAGCAGAGTTTCACTTTTGCACTAAATGTATAGACTTATTAATAGAAGAAAACTGCATAAAAGGGATAAAAGTACAAGACACAAAAACAGGGCAAACTTCAGAAATACTAGCTAATTCTGTTTTACTTGCAACAGGTCATTCTTCAGTAGATGTTTATACCATGCTGCACAAAATAGAACCTCTAGCACTAGAAGCAAAGACCTTTGCTGTAGGAGTACGGGTAGAACACCCTCGCTATATTATAGACAATGCTATGTATCATAGTAAAGACATTTCTAAACAACTAGGGGCAGCAGAATATCGCTTTACAAGTCAGCAAGAAGGACGTGGGGTATATAGCTTTTGTATGTGTCCAGGTGGTTTTATAGTGCCTAGTGCCACAAAAGAAGAACAAATCGTAATAAACGGAATGTCTGCTGCAGGCAGGAACAGTGCATGGAGCAACGCAGCCTTTGTTGTAGAAATATATCCTGAAGATATTCCTCTTTTAGTAAAGCAGTGTTCTCTCGATATGTCTTTAGATAATATGGAACAAAATGCTATTGCAGGGCTTTTATGGAGGGAAGCCTTTGAACATATCACTTTTCTACATGGCAGCGGGCAAAAAGCACCTGCCCAAAGGTTAGAAGATTTTCTCTCGCATAAAGAAAGCCTTTCCTTGCCTAAAACAAGCTATGCTCCAGGCATTGTTTCTAGCAGACTAGATGACTGGCTTCCTGCACACATAGAAAACAGACTAGAAATGGCATTTAAGCAGGCTAATAAAACTATAAGGGGCTTTATAAGTAAGGATGCCTTACTAGTGGCTTCTGAAACAAGAACTAGTACACCAGTTAGGATTTTAAGAGATAAAACTACAGGACAAAACCCCTTTATAAAAGGACTATATCCTGCTGGGGAAGGCAGTGGGTATGCGGGAGGCATTGTAAGTAGTGCAATGGACGGAATTAAGCAATGCACTATAATAGCGCAAACAGAGGAGTTTTAAACTAATAGTTTTAAACTAATAGTTTTAAACTACTTGTTCTGCAAGGCTTTCCCATTTAGTATTAGTTTCTTCTAATTCTTGCACAACGGAATCTATTTGCTTTTGCACAGATTTTGCTTTTTCTCCATTGCTATATACCTCTGGAGAAGAAAGTTGTTGCTCCAAAGCAGCTTTCTTCTCTTCCAACTCGGTAATCTTTTGTTCTAGCTTTTCTACTTCTTTTTCTAGCTTTCTACGCTCTGCCTGTGCTTTCTTTTGGTCTTCCCAAGACTGCTTGGTTGCAGACTTTTGAATATTATCTTCTTTTTCTTGTGCTTTAGAGGTTTTAGAGGTTTTAGAAAGCGTGTTTTGTTCAACAGATGCTTCTTCCTCTAACCTTTGCATATAATAGCGATAATCACCGGGAAAGATTCTATAAGAGCCGTTTTGATTAGAAGAACTCTTTAGTTCCAATACACGAGTAGAAAGGTCTTCTATAAAGCCTCTGTCGTGGCTTACAAATATAACAGTCCCTCCAAAATCTTTTAGAGCTTCTAGTAAAACATCTTTAGAATGTATGTCTAAATGGTTTGTAGGTTCATCTAGAACAAGCAAGTTTACAGGGCGCAAAAGAAGTTCTAGCAAGGCTATACGGCTTTTTTCCCCACCACTAAGCACATCTATGCTTTTAAATACATCATCTCCACGAAATAAAAAGGCACCTAGCATATCTCTAGCTTTGGGAATTAGTTCTAAAGGACAGCGACTTTCTAAGCGGTCTAGTATGCTTTCACTGCCAGTTATTTTTTCTGCACTATCCTGAGAGAAGTATCCAACTGATACTCCTTCACCAAGTTTTACAGTGCCAGTAAAAGATTTATCCATGCCCGCTACAATGCGCAAAAGCGTAGACTTACCCGCTCCGTTTCGCCCCGCAACCACAAGTCGTTCTCCCTTTTCTAAAACTAAATCCAAATTGTTAATGACATTCACTTTGTTGTCATAAGATTTACAAAGTTTGTCTAATGTTAGTACAATGCGTCCTGAATGAGGAGCAGGCGGAAATGTAAAATGTATTTTCTTTAGGCTTTCTGGAATCTCTATGCGGACTATCTTATCTAGCATTTTTTGTCTTTCTTGAGCCTGAGATGCCTTTGTGGCTTTTGCACCAAAGCGGCGGATAAAATCTTCTAAATGATGGATTTCTTGCTGCTGCTGTTCATATTCAGCCATGAGGGTTGCAAGTTCTGTTTTACGCACTTCTTCGTAATGACTAAAATTACCAGGATAACGCTTTAAATCTCCATTAAAAAGTTCATACACTTCATTTATAGTGTGGTCTAAAAAGTATCTATCATGGCTAACTAGTAAAAAGCCACCCTTATATTCTGCAAGAAACTTTTCTAGCCAATTTCGCGCTTCTATATCCAAATAATTAGTAGGTTCATCTAATAAAAGAATATCTGGAGAACACATTAGGGCTTTTGCAAGTGCTATGCGCATTTGCCACCCACCCGAAAAGGCATCTGTTTGCTTACAAAAATCTTCTCTAGTAAATCCTAATCCTATGAGGACTTGTTCTGCTAAAGCCTCTCTTCTGTACCAACCAGAGTCTTCTAACTTTGAAAGTAGTAAAGACTGTTCTTCGGCAAGCCTTGAAGCTACCTCGTCTGTAGCATTTGCCATTTGCTCGCCTAAGCTGTCTGCTTGCTTTTGTATTTGGTAGCCCCACGCAAAAGCCTTATCCGCTTCTTCTTTTAGAGTATTCTCCTTATGAACTAAACCACTCTGCGGTAAATATGCAATGCGAGAGTCTTTTTGTATTACACGCTCTCCAGAGTCAGGCTCCACTAAACCTGCCATTATCTTTATAAGGGTAGACTTACCTGCTCCATTTGCACCTGTAAGAGCAGCCTTTGTTCCTGTTTGTAAATTTACAGAAACATCTTTTAATATATCTCTATTGCCAAAGGCAAGACTAACTTTAGAAAACTGTATAAAAGCCATATAAAACCCTTAATGATTCCTTTAGTTATGGAATACAATAACTTGGGCACTAGAAGACTGAGAAATATTAGTATTATCTCTACCCGTCATCATATCAGTAGTTGTGGTAACGCGAGCGGCACACATACGGAAACCATTTGCTTCTTTTTTGTACAAGAAGTTTACTTCGTCATAACCATTAAAATAAAAAGTAAGAATACCATCCCACGCTCCCTCTAACGAAGAAGGTAAAAAGTATTTTACTTCTATGCTGCCTTCCCCAGAAAGCCCCTGTCTTATAACAGAAGGAACAAGCACATCATAGCCTCGCCATCTAAATGAGCCATTGCCTGTAAAAGTTAGCTGGCCATAGTTAGAACTTGTATACACAGGTCCTAACTTTTGGAAAGTGTTGTACACCTCTAGTCGCCTATTTTTTTCTTCTGCAATAAGAGTGCCTATATCATCACTTATTGTAATAAAGTTCTGACTTTTAGCCATGCCTTCTGGCGTAGTATACTTTACAATAATAGAATCAGCGTTACGAATAGTCATCTGCAAAGGCGTATCATTAAATTTATAGATACTAGAACTAGAGCGCGTAAGTCCTGAATATGGATAAGAGAGATTAACGTCATCCATAACTAATGATATTGTTCCAGAATAACTTCCTGTATCAAAGCCATAGGAAGTTTTCATATATTTTAAGTCTATCTGCTTTTTTCTTATCATAGTTGCGTAATAATCAGGATACCACTTAGTAGCAAGCACTTTTTCTAGCAATTCATCGGCAACTTGTACTTCTGCGTTACTTCCTGCTTCAAAAGTGCCATCTGTATTCATTGCGAATAATTCAAGATTATGGCTAAAGCACCAGCCAGCAGTTCCATCAGAGGCAAGAACTCTAAGCCACTCCCCTTCTAATGCCTTAGTTCCGTTTGTAGGGATGTCGCCAGTGCCTTTTCTAAGAACGCGGATAATTTCTCCTTTTCGTAAGCGATAAACTTGGCGAGAAGTATTTTTGGTTTCTTGTCGTATGGGTAGGCCATCTAAAATGCACAAAGCATACCGCCCTTGATACTCCGCATAAGAAAGAGCTGTTGCCTGTGCGCGTTTTTTTGACTGAGGTTCAGAAAGTTTCCATAAGGGAACTTCTACTTTTTGCTCGGAATTTGGAGTTGTAATTACGTATACTTTAGAAATATTAGATTTTAGATAAACTGGAACAATGGTACCATCTGCTAATTCTAATTCTGGCACATTCCATAAGACAACACTGTAGCCTATTATATCTGAACATGAAACAAAAATGCAGCCTACTAATGATATAAGAACTGTAGCAATTAATTTATTCAAAAATTTCATGCTGTTATACTACAATATTTTATATACAATGTCGAGTTGAAGATTGGGGAATTGTGATGATTAAGAAGCATCATCTGTAGTTATAGTAAATTTCATATTTTTTATTTTTAATTCATCAATATCGCTAAATATGAGGTTAAGTTTCGGTTGCAAGTTTGCCAAAAAAACGAACAAACGGATTTGTTCGCACCTAACGGTGCTCACAAAAAAAGGAGACTGTAAAGTTAAAGAGGTCGCCCACAGTGTCATTAGATGGACAAAGCACTTGCGCTTTTCTTAACGATGTGCTATGATGATGACATTGAAAGGCAATATGAGGGGGAGAGTTCCTCAAGTATATTTTTCTTTCTTAAATACATCATCTTTCTAAATGTCTTATCCCTTTCTAATTAAAAATCCTCTTTATTATTAATTAAACTCAATACTATATCTTAAGCTAGATTGCACTCCCTGCTGTGTATATATTTGCCCACTGTACGTTACCACATGGGCGACAATGATAAGAAGTAAAACTATGTATCGGGAACCTCGAAAAACTCCCTTTCAGAAAGTTTTTCGAGGTTCCTGCGAGTTGTAAGTCGCTATAATAGCGCGACTTACAACATCGC
>CAJOPO010000348.1 GCA_905236315.1 uncultured Treponema sp. | reverse complement strand
TGTAAGTCGCGCTATTATAGCGACTTACAACTCGCAGGAACCTCGAAAAACTTTCTGAAAGGGAGTTTTTCGAGGTTCCCATAAACCATACAACGATATTCATCTTATAACATCAATAATTAGCACTCACGGATTGATTTTATACATATCAATCAGTGAGTACATATATCTAAAACTTCACAAAACCTATCTCTGCACAGAGCCTTTCTTTATTTTATCAGCAGTTCCCTTGCCACATAAAGTTGCAACAATCTCCATAGAAAACTCTTCTGCCGCTCCAGGTCCCCTTCCTGTTATGAGGTTTTTATCATGTACAAATGCCTTATCTGTAAAACTTGAAAGGCACTCTGGAACATTTTCTTGCATTCCAGGATAGCAAGTCCACAAAGATTTTTCTATAAAACCGTGTTTTCCTAACACAAGAGCAGGAGCTGCGCATATAGCACAAAGCAATTTTTCTGCTTTTTTCATTTTAGAAAGAAACTCTATTGCATACTTACATTCAGATATATTAACCGCTCCTGGCATACCACCTGGAACAATAACAGCATCTGGCAAAGGCTCTTGCAAAATATCTTTTAGAACACAATCAGCATTAACGCTTACATTATGAGAGCAAACAACAGTTTTTGAATCAGTGCCTACAGCAGCAAGCGTTACATCTACTCCAGCGCGTCGCAAATAATCAACAGGAGTAAAAGTTTCAATTTCCTCAGACCCATTAGCAATAAAAACAACCGCTTTCAAAATAACCTCCTAAATTATAGTTGTAATATAGTTGAAATTATACACCTAATAAAGTAAAATGGGTACTATGAAACAGGTACTTTTAATTGATGCCTCGCCTCTTTTTAAAGAATATTTAAAAGAAAAATTGGTAGCAGAACAAATTGGTGTAGAAACAGCAATAGGTAACAGGGATGCATATACAAAGTTGCTTACCAATATGTCAGACCTAATCATTATAGATGTAGAAAAGAATTTTGATGGAATACTAGATTTTTTAGAAAAAAAACGCAAAGACCCCAATGCATGCAAGACACCAATTATAATAACTGGTCCTTCTATGCCACGAACAGAAGTTGCTGCCCTTGCAAAATATACAGTTATAAAGTATTTTTCAAAGCCAATAAAGTTTGACATCTTTTTTGCTTCTATAGGGAAAATATTAAAAGCACATTTTATGCTCGATGATACCCCCTGTCTTATAGAAACACATGTAAATGGCAATATTATTTTTATAGAAGTTGCACGTGGTCTAAATAAAGATAAAATTCAACTTTTACGTTACCGCCTTACAGAACTTATAGCAAGCAACAATCTTAGAGAGCCAAAAGTGCTAATTATGATGAGTGGCATATCACTTTCTTTTGTTGATGGTTATAATTTAGAGTTGCTTTTTGATAATATACTTGAAGAAGACCATATATTACTTAAAAATGTAAAAATCTTAACTTTAGACCCCTTTACAAAAGAGTTAATAGATGGTCATCCTCAATATAATGGTATAGAAATTGCAGAAAGTCTTGATTCTGTTATAAACTCTCTTATAGATGCAAATCAAAGTCGCAATTTAAATGAACTAGTTTCTGAAAAAATACTTACTGCTACAGGTAGCGAAGAATCCTGTAGTACAGAAATGAGATTCGAAGCAGATACTGGCAAAAATGATGATAAAAATGATTTATCAGAAGTCTTACGAGTTGCAATAGTTGATGATGACCCCATAACTGTAAAGTTAGTACAAAGTGCATTCATTTCTTTAAGTGCAAATACAAGTGCGTTTATGACAGGTCAATCATTTCTTGATGCTATAGAAAATAATCAAGTATTTGACCTAATTATTCTTGACATATTTATTCCTGACTTAAACGGATTAGAGATATTAAAAAGGCTTCAAAAAATGTCTTTTAAAACACCTGTCATAATATATTCACAGGCTACTTTAAGAGAATCTGTTATACAAGCATTAAGTTTAGGTGCAAGTAGCTATCTTGTAAAGCCACAGAAGCCAGATGTAATTGTCCAAAAAGCATTAGAAATACTTAATGGACATGTTTAATGGAGAAAATTATGGATACTAAAGAAATAGACCCAAATAGTAGATTTTTAGCAAGAACCTTACATGAAGTGCGCACTCCAATTCAGACCATAATTAGTACAGTTGAATTATTAGAAGAAACAAACTTAGACACAGAGCAATTAGAATATGTACATCAGATAAGATTTGGAGCAGACATATTGTTGCAACTTGCAAATGATGTATTAGATTTTGCAAAGTTACAAACTGATGAGTTTAAATTAGAAAATATTCCTTTTGATATTATTGAACTTATAGAACATGTAGTAGACCTTGTTAGTATAGAAGCTTTTAATAAAAGAATAGAAGTTATAACAGATATAGATTATTCCATTCCACATACAATAATGGGAGACCCATCTCGTGTACAGCAAATTCTTATGAATCTAGTAAAAAATGCTGTTAAGTTTACAGAACGAGGATATTTTATAGTTAGACTTTCGCATCATTCAAATGATTTATATTTTGAAGTAGAAGATAGCGGAATTGGTATAGATATAGAGAAACAAAGTCTTATTTTTAAAGATTTTTATCAAATAGACGCAAGCACAACACGTAAATTTGGTGGAGCAGGATTAGGGCTTGCTATTTGCAAAAGGCTTACAGAAGCTATGAATGGGAAAATCGGTGTTAGAAATAATCCAAAAGGTGGAAGCATTTTTTGGTTTTCTATTCCTTGTACTTTTGCAAATTTAGAAGTGGAAGAGCTAAGTCGTCTAACAGTGCCAAAGGGAACACGCATACTTTTGGTAGATGATAATGCTATTGCCCTACAAAGCATGGCAAATAAGTTTTTAGACTTTGGCATAAAGTCAATAGAAACTGCAAATAGTGGTTCACAAGCTCTTTTACAATTAGAAGCAGCGGCAAAGTCGGGCTTTCCTTATACAATAATATATGTAGATATGTGCATGCCCAAGATGGACGGTTGGAGGCTTGCTTCTGAAATACATAATAAACCCAATATTCCTCCCTGTAAGAAAATCTTAATGATTCCAGAAGGGCAGATGAATGGGGATGCCAAGATGAAAATTCTTGACTGGTATAATGGATATATCTATAAGCCCTTAAAGCGAAACAAAATATTAGAATCGCTAAAAGATTGCGTTGAATTAGATGAAAAGCTTACAGATTCAAATAAGCAAAATACTGTACTACCAAAAATCATAGAGCAAAAGACAAATGTAGAAACTGTAAATAACACAGCAATGAATGATTCAGACCTTGTAAAAGGAAGCAAGATTCTAGTGGCAGAAGACCATCCTGTAAATAGGAAAATAATAGAAACTTTCCTAAAGAAATATGGAGCAGAAGTTTATCTTGCAGAAGATGGTCAACAAGCGGTAGAACAAATAGAAGAACATCCTAACATAGATATGATTTTTATGGACATATTAATGCCTATAAAAAGTGGTACTGATGCAACAGTAGAGCTTAGGCACAAGAACTACGAAGGAATAATTATAGCATGTACTGCAAATAATAATCCTACAGACCTTGTTGAATTTCAAAAATTAGGTATAAACGATATACTTATAAAACCCTTTAAACGCGAAACAATTAGGCAAATACTCGAAAAGTGGAATGCAGTATTATCGCTACCTAAAGCAAAAGAAATTGTTGGAATGACACATGTAAACAATATTGCAGGTACATCTTGGGACATAAATGATTTTATGGATACTGTAAGAGATGATAAAGATTTAGCTATTTCTCTTATGGAAGAGTATATAAAACAAACAGCGCGTTTATTAGAGCAAATACAGCAAGAGAATTCAAGGCAAGAGATTAATTTTGAACACATAGCAGAATTAGGGCATACCCTAAAAGGAAGCAGTGCAGCTGTAAGTGCAAACAAGATGGCAGAATATGGGAAAAAGATAAATGATGCAGCTAATACGAGAGATTCCATTGCAATAGAAGCAAATAGAACGGCCTGTGCTATAGATTTTAATAATCTACAAGAAATTATTGAAAACTGGAAAACAACAGTTTCTTTGCCAAATACAAACTAGATTAGAAATGTTTTAGGGAGCTAATGTGTTAAAAACAAATTATCACACACATACAACTTTTTGTGATGGCAAAAATACTGCAGAGGATATGGTAAAAGCGGCTATAAACTTAAACTTTGATATTTTAGGCTTTAGCGGACATTCAATGTACCCATTTTCTGCTTCTTGGCATATAGCTCCCGATGAGCATATAAATTACTGCAATGAAGTAAAACGACTAAAAACTCTATATCAAAGCAAAATAGATTTATATACAGGTTTTGAAGCAGATTTTATACAAGGCTTATGTTCTCCAGCAAACAACCATTATAAAGACTTTGGGGCTGACTATATTATAGGTTCTGTGCATATTGTACAAAATGACAGGGGCTTTTTTGAAGCAGATGGTTCCCCTAAAGAAACAAGGCAGCGCATAAATGACTTTTTTGGTGGCAACATAAAGTTA
>CAJOPO010000347.1 GCA_905236315.1 uncultured Treponema sp. | reverse complement strand
TACACTATCTGCCTTTAGTTTTTTTAAATGGATTAGTTCTAGTATCCTTGCTGCCCCACCTATGATTATTTGAGGTTTCTCTTTTAGTTTTTCTATTTGCCTTGATATGGGGGTGCCACCAATACATAAAACACATTTTATATCACTTATGAGTTGAACTTGAATCTTTATTTGAGAAGCAAGTTCATAAGTTGGGCTAACTATAATGATTTTTGCAACATTGTCTGTATTTGTTGTTTTTAATTCTTGCAGAAGGGGGAGTAAATACGCAGATGTTTTACCAGTGCCAGTTTCACTTTGGAAAAATATATTTTTCTTTGCTCTAACGAGTGGAATAACTTCTTTTTGTACATTAGTTGGCTTTTCTATGCCATTTGCTTTTAATTTTTCAATAAAGTAATTATCTATTCCTAATTCTTCAAAAGTTTCAATCATTTTATAAGTATAACATATTATATTTTTTTATAAAAGATAGAAAAAATTCTGATAAAGGAGTCAACGAATTTGAAATATTTTTAAAGATGTGCTATAATAGAACCATTCTAAAGTGTCATTTTGAGCAAAAGCGTTGCCAAAGCTTGCACTTTCTCCTACCTAGAAAACATAAATCTGCTTAACTTAGAAACCATATTATTTTTTAACTAAACATTATATCATAATCTAACTAGGTTATACTCCCTGTTATGTAATAGTTAATGCCACCTTTATTTATAAAAAGCCCTCCCATGTATTAGTACCACGCAAAACGATTCTTGCGGTTTAAAGTTTTCAACTATTTGACCTATTTATTTTTTATGTTATAATTATTATATGAAAGTTGGAATAGATACCTTTGGTTGTGACCATGGTAGGTCGGGGCTTGGCTCTTATTTATCATCTCTCACGGCAAAGTTGCCTGTTGATAATCAAATAACTTTTGAACTTTTTGGCTCTGAAGTAGACCGTTATACATATACAGGGGGAAAGGATATAGCTTTTAAAAGCATTTCCGTTCCTGATAGCCTTACTGCAGAACGTTTATGGCATAGTTTTAGAGTAAACTCTTTTGGAAAAAAACAAAATTATGATGTCATCTTATACACTGCAGGCTCTCGTATGCTCCCTAAGTTTTTTAAAATTCCCGGTGTTGCAGTAGTAAATGATATTGTTACAAATCTATTTGAAAACACTAATGATTTATGGCTTAGAAAACAAATAAGTAGGGGGCTTTCTAATGCTGATTGCATAATTGCTTCTAGTCAATATGTAAAAGACGACCTAGAACACTCTAAAATAACTTGTAAACATATAGAAGTAATTCATAATGGTATAGACCATGATATGTTTTTTCCTTCTAGTCCAGAAGAACAGTTTACTGATACAATAGATATAAAACCCTTTGCTATAAAACGACCATATTTAATTTATGCAAGTAGAATGCAAAATGCAGAAAAAAAGCACGTTGAGCTAATAAAGGCATTTACTCTGTTTAAAGAGAGGACATCATCTCCTCATAGATTGGTTATAGCAGGTAGTGAAGGGGCAGGTAGTGATGCCGTGCACAGAGCGGCTTTGGCATCTAGTGTAGCAAGCGATATTTTTCTTACAGGATACTTTCCTCATGAAAATTTTCCAGAACTATATAGGGGGGCTTCTGCTTGCATTTTTCCTTCTGTTAATGAAGGGGCGGGGCTTTCTGTTCTAGAAGCTATGGCAACAGGTTTACCAACGGCATGTGCAAAAGCAGGAGCTTTGCCAGAGGTTGCAGGTGAGAATGTTTTATACTTTGATAGTAACAATATAGAAGAAATGTCTAATGCTATTTTTACTATTATAAATGATGAAAAATTACGTAAGAGACTGTCTGAAGGCGGAATAAAGAGAGCAAAGTGCTTTTCGTGGGAAAAAACAACAGAAGAAACTATAAAAGTATTACAAAAAATCGCTAGTGAGTGTCATTAAAAATAAAAAAGCCATCCTAAACTACTTTAGGATGGCTTTTTGCTTTATGCTGTTAATTGGTCTATAAGCAATGTTTCTGGAGCGGGAATAGTCTTTTGCTCTACTATATCCCTTGTTATAACCAAGCGTTTTTTTCCTTTTATACTTGGAATCTCAAACATTATATCTAACAAAATATGTTCAACTATAGCTCTTAAACCACGTGCACCTGTTTTGCTTTTTATTGCTACATCTGCTATTGCATCAATAGCTTCTTCATTAAAACTTAAATCTACATCATCAATGGCAAAACTTGCTTGGAACTGCTTAGTAATAGCATTCTTTGGCTCTGTAAGAATACGCTTTAAGTCATCTCTTGTGAGTTCTTTTAAAGCACAAGTCATAGGTAGACGACCTATGAGTTCTGGGATAATACCAAATTTTACTAAGTCATCAGATGTAACTTGATTTAAAAGCTCCATTCTTTCTTCTTCATTGCGTTTAGTTGCAGCAGCTCCAAAACCAATAGAAGAAGTAGCAAGTCTTTGTTCAATAATTTTATCAAGACCTACAAATGCACCACCACAAATAAACAATATATTTGTAGTATCTATATCAATCATTTCTTGATTAGGATGCTTTCTGCCCCCCTGTGGAGGAACAGAGGCATGGGTTCCTTCTAGTATTTTTAAAAGAGCTTGCTGTACACCTTCACCGCTAACATCTCTTGTTATAGAAGTATTTTCGCTTTTGCGGCTTATCTTATCAATTTCATCAATAAATATTATGCCTCTTTCTGCTGCACTTACATCACCGTCTGCTGCATTTATAAGTTTTAGTAGGACGTTTTCTACATCTTCGCCCACATAGCCAGCTTCTGTAAGGGTAGTAGCATCTGCTATTGCAAAGGGAACTTTTAGCTTCTGAGCTAGAGTACGTGCAAGTAAAGTCTTTCCACTACCTGTAGGACCTAGCAATAAGATGTTAGATTTTTCTATCTTTACATCTGTTGTTGCTTGCATTTCCCTAGAAACAGAAAGCTGTTTGTAATGATTATAAACAGCAACAGATAGAACTTTTTTTGCATAGTCCTGTCCAATAACATATTGGTCTAGATATTCCTTAAATTCCTTTGGAGAAGGAACATCTGTCATATCTATTGGTGTTAAAGAATGACGCTCGTCATTTAATACAGTCTGGCAGGCAGAAACACATTGTTCACATATAAAAATATCATCATTTGGTGCCTTTACAACACGACGATTATCATCTGCTGGACGTCCACAAAAAGCGCAATATTGCTGGTCACTTTTGCCAAAACCACGCATTATTTCTTTTCTCCTTTTTTAGCACTTAACATTATATGGTCAACAATTCCATACTCTTTTGCTTCTTCTGCAGACATATAAAAATCGCGTTCCATATCTTTTGCAACTTCTTCTTCAGTTTTAGAAGTCTGTTGTGCAAAATATGCTATACTAAGTTTCTTTAATCTTACTATTTCTTTTGCTTGAATTGCAATATCACTTTCTTGCCCTTGAGCACCGCCCCATGGCTGGTGTATCATTACTCGACTAGAGGGTAGGGCATAACGTTTGCCTATAGTACCGCCTGCAAGTAATATTGCTCCCATACTAGCAGCTTGCCCCATACATATAGTTTGTACATCGCATTTTACATATTGCATTGTATCGTAAATTGCAAGACCTGCGGTAACAGAACCTCCAGGACTGTTGATATACATATTTATATCTTTATCTGGATTTTCACTTTCTAAGTATAATAACTGAGCCACAACTAAATCCGCCGTTTCATCTCTTATTTCACCATCCACAAAAATTATACGGTCTTTTAAAAGGCGTGAATACAAATCATAGGCTCGCTCACCGTTACCGCTTCTCTCTATAACGGTAGGAACAAGTGTGTTCATATATTCATTCATAAGAATCTCCCTGCCAAGCATCGAGTTTTTACCTTTATTGATTATCGGTACAAAACTCCCTAGTTCATAATATAAATAAAAAAACGGAATGTGGCAAGAAAAAACTCTTTATACATTCCGTTTTCTTTTAGATATAGATGTATTTTACAGAAAAAACTGTTATTTTACTTTAGAAAATGAGCCTTAGTTTCCTGCATTAAAAAGTTCTTTAAAAGTCATCTTTTCGCCATCAGAAACTTTTACTATTTTATAAAGTTCCTCAAATAACTTGTTTTCTTTTGTATCGTCTACTAGATATTCTTTTGCACGAGGGTCTTCATAGTGCTTTTTTACTTCTTCCACTTCTATACCCTGTTCTTCTGCAATCTTTACCATTGCAGCGTCTACTTCTTCTAGTGTTACAGAAATATTTTTATCGCGTAAAAGTATGTCTACGATTATGCGACTCTTAAGCATTTTTTCACTATCGCCAGTCCATTGTTCAATCATCTGCTCTTTTGTCTGACCTGAAGATGTAACTAGCTTTTCTAGTTTTTCTGGAGTTGTCTGGAATTGTTGTGCCAAATAGTCCCAGCGACTAGAAAGTTCTGCTTGTAGCATAGATGCAGGAATGTCAAAAGGATTTTTCTCTACCAACTGATTTAATAGACTCTGGCTCTTTACTTCTTCAATCTTTCTATTTTTTGCAAGTTGAAGAGAGCGTCTAATATCATCTTTTAGGTCATCAAAAGTCTTAAACTTTTCATTTACGTCTTGTGCTAAATCATCATCTAAGGCTGGTAAATCACGCACCTTTAATGCTTTTATAGTAACGCTTATCTTTTTTGTTTTACCTGCTAAATCAGCATTTGAATCATCAGAACTATAAGTTTTGTTTATAATCTTAGTTTCATCCTTTTTCATTCCGATTATATCATCATCAATTTTATAAATGTTTTCGCCCGAACCCACTGTAAATACAAAGTCTTCTCTTTCACTACCTTCTATAACAGAATCATCTTCATTTAATTCCTTGTAGTTTATAGTAACAACATTACCATTTTCTACTAAGGCTCCATCGGGCTTATCTAGTACAGTTGCATTGCGTTC
>CAJOPO010000346.1 GCA_905236315.1 uncultured Treponema sp. | reverse complement strand
TGGAGCGGTGCGAAGCAGTACGAAGTACCTGGCCGCGGAAAGCGGGGTGGCTTTAAAAGTAATGTGTTCTTTGTTTTGTTGAAAACTGCCTTAACTTAAAGAAGTGTCGTTCTAAAAAAAATTAAAAATAATGGACAATTTAGGGAAATTTTAGTATTATCGTTAGCGTATATTTGTGCATAAAAATGCAGTTTTGGAGAAGAAATGAATAATTTAAATGTTTCTTGTAAGGACGAACAGGACGAAGATAAGAAAAAAAACGGTGAGAGTGACCCTTTAACAGAAAAATTTTTAAAGACGCGCCAAATTTTAATGAGCGGCGAAGTTAATGAAGAACTTGCAGAAAAAATTGTTCGTCAGCTTTTAATTTTGGAAGCCGATAATGATAAGCCTATTTACCTTTACATAGATTCTCCAGGGGGAGACGTTGACGCAGGCTTTGCTATTTTTGATACACTTCGTTTTATAAATGCACCTGTGTATACTGTAGGTATGGGACTTGTTGCCAGTGCAGCTGCTTTAATTTTGTTAGCAAGCCCAAAAGAAAGAAGACTTGGGTTCCCTCATAGTCATTATTTAATTCATCAGCCGTCAAGCGGAATGAAGGGTGTTGCAACAGATATAGAAATTCATGCTGCAGAAATTGCTAAGACAAAAGCTAAGATAAATGAGATTATTGCAGAAGAAACTGGCACTTCTTTAGATAAGGTTACAAAAGATACCGACCGTGACTACTGGCTTAGTGCAGAAGAATCTAAATCTTATGGTCTTATAAGCAGAGTTATCAATAAGCGTTCTGATTTATCTTAAAAGATTTTTTTAGAAAGATTTTAAAGCAATGACTTTTGAATTAACTCCTTCACTTACAAATTGCATTCTCTTTGCAATGGAAAATCAGACTTCTTTAAGTGTGGTGGACGCAAAAAATTCTGCTGTTGTTGCTGTTAATCAAGAAAACAATATAGCTTGTGATAATTCTAATTTTTATTCACTTCCAAAATGGACAAGTAAAGACGGTTATGCCTTGCTTGAAAATTTTACAAACAATCTATATTCACCTTTGGCACGTGAAGAATTGCGTACGGTGCTGGAGAGTGGAAGGGGGGTGTTCAGGAATTTTAAAAATGTATTAAAAGCGTACCCGGAAGTAGAGCGAAAATGGCATTTATATAAAAATAAATGTATGAAGGCTCGTATTGCAGAATGGTACAATGAACTTTGCGAAGGTTGGGGATTAGAAAAATTAGAAGATGCTTCTGTAGAGATGCAGGAAGAAACTGATGAACTTTTAGAAGATGATTTTGAATTCTCAGCATACGACTCTTCTAAGGACAAAGAGTTTGTTGAACGCAAGGTTTTAGAAATTACAGATGAATATAAAATGCAATTTTCTAAAGAAGTTGGAGATGCCATTTCTTTTTTATGGCAGAAAAGTTCTTCTTTATTTTTACAGAAAAGAGGTTTTGTTTGTCGTACTTTTTCTGGCGAAACCGTTGGTTGTATTTTAGCTTCATTCTGCCCGTCCTCTGCAGAAAGAACTGTTTTTATTACAGATTTTTTTGTTGTTCAGAATTACCGTGGACTTGGCATTGGAAAAGAATTGTTTTCTAAGTGCATGACTTCTTTAAAAGAAAACGGTGTTCAGTGGATTTTATTGGGCAATTTTATTGTCCCGCCGTCAATGGAACCATTGCTCTCTCAGTGGGGTTTTGAAAAACTTGGTTCTGGTTATGTGGCAAATATTTTTAAGGAGTAACGATATGGCTTATAATCGTGAAAATGGCGTTAATGCCGAACAGATTGCATCTTTTCTTTCTGATGCTATAACAAGAGTTGAAGGCGCAAGCGACTCAGAGCTTAATGACCTTAACGAAATTAAAAAATTATTTAAGAAAAATGTTCCTTTCTCTCGTAGAAATTATGTTGCTGCTCTTTTAATTAAACAGTCTTATGGAAGAGGTCGCTTTTCTAGAGACCGTGGAGAGCGTTTTTCTAGAGACAGGAATGAACGCACAGAGCGTTTTAGCCGCGAAAGAAATGTTCGTCAGGATCGCGTTGTACGTTCTGAAGGTGAAAGACCGGAGAGAGCTCCTCGTGTTCAGATAGATCCTAGTCTTGCAACCTCTATTTTTATTGGTATCGGTAGAAATCGTCGTGTTTACCCTCGCGACTTAGTTCAGCTTCTTGTAAGTGTTGCTGGTATAGAGCGTGAACGCATTGGAGATATAAAAGTTTTAGCAAATTATTCTTTTATTCAGCTTTTTACAGAAGATTGCGAAAAAGTAATTTCTGCCTTAAATGGATATGAGTATCGTGGCCGTACTTTGAGTGTAAGTTTTTCTCGCCAAAAAGAAGATGGTGAAGTAGAAAATGTTGCTTCCCAAGAGGCAGAGGATTCTATTCCTGAAAATGTTACAAATGAGTCTCATGCTGTAAACACAGAGAATGTGGAAGAAAAGAATATTGCAGAGGCACAGAGTGCATTCGCAGAAGCACAGAGTTCTTCTTATGTTGCTCCTGTTGCAGAGGAAGTTGTAGCACCTTTTAGTGAAACTTCTGATGATGGTCAGGTAAGAAGCCACTTTGGTGATGGAGCTGCTTACTAATGACTCTTTTGCATACGGGGCCGTTTGGAGTTAATACATATATTGTACATCTCTGTGGCCCGTATGTTTTTGTTGTAGACCCTGCAAGCTGTGCTTTATGTGGTGACGAGGCAAAGGTTAGTTCTTATCTTACACAAAATAATCTTACGCCAGTTGCTTTTGTTTTAACGCATGGGCACTTTGATCATGTTGCAGGGCTTACACATTTAAAAAAATGCTTTCCTTCCTGTCCGATCCTGATTAATAAAAATGATTCCTTTTATTTAGGTTCTTCCAGTTATAGTTTTCATGCAGAATCTTTAAGTCTTATGGGGTTGGAAGAACTTTTGCCCGCCTACGAAAACTTACCAGAAGCAGATGCTTTTTTGGAAGATAATAAGACTTTATTAGACTCTCTTTCCTTTAAAAAAATTGAATCAGAAGAGTTAAGAGATTCGCTTTTAAAGTGGTCTGTGCTTTATACACCGGGGCACACAAAGGGAAGTATGTGTCTTTATAACAAAGAAGGTAAGATTTTAATTTCTGGAGATACAGTATTTTTTCACTCTTGGGGAAGAACTGACTTACCTGGTGGAAGTGAAGATGAAATTATGCGAAGTCTAAACTTTATTTATGAAACCTTACCTAAAGATACTCTGGTGTTCCCAGGTCATGATGTGACTTCTTTTTTGCTTGGTGAAAATTGCTGATTTTTATTAGAACCAGTGTGGACTGTACTGAGGTGTGTAAGGTCTACTGCTTGTTGGTATGTATTCATAAATTGTTGCACTAACACTGCGTTCTGTTTTTTTGAATTGCATTTTTGCAAAGGTTTGTGGCTGTCCTCCGCGTGGACGTGAACAGCTTCCTGGGTTTAGAAGAAACATTCCTGTCTTGTTTTGAAGCTCTGCAATGTGAGTATGCCCGAATAATGCTATGTTTGCTCCCCAGTTTTGTGCAGTGTATTCAATTTCTTGTGTACCTGAGTAAAGTGAGAATCGGTGTCCGTGAGTGATAAAAATTTTTTGAGCACATACCTCTATAGTTTGCATTATTGGAATTTTTACATCCTGGTAGAAGTCTTTTCTGTTTTTCTCTGTCCAAAGTGGGTTTTGCATTGGGTATCTGTCGTAGTCGTTGTTGCCTTCTGCAAATGCAATTACCGGAGGAATGTATTGGCTAAAGCTTTTATCGTTTAGGGCGAGTTCTATGCAGCTGGCTAAATCTGAAATTCCGTCTCCGCAAAAAATGAGGGCATCACTTTCTTTTCCATGCTCCCTTAAAATTAGTTCCATGTTTAGTGTGGCACCGTGGGAGTCAGAAATAACAAGTACGGAGGCTTCTTCTTTTTCGCCAAGCTCTTTTATAGCTTCTTTTGAGCCCATGAGAAGAG
>CAJOPO010000345.1 GCA_905236315.1 uncultured Treponema sp. | reverse complement strand
CCAGTGGGTTGTAATACTTTTTCTGCTGTGCTAATAACCAAATCTTTTGCAGATAGGAGATGTGCTTTTAAAGCTGTTTTACCAGCGCCTGTTTCATTTAGTATATGCCAGGCATTTTGCTTTTTGGGCAGAAATTCAGCTGTTACTTGTTCTAATTTTCGAGCATTCTGCACATAAACCGTAGCAGCGTTAGAACTCCACGATTTACTATCTTTACTTGCACTATAAACATTTGTATAAAGCTTTTCATGGGGCATTATCAAACTACTGTATGGTGCATTTGCAGAATAGGAACGGAACATTTCACCATCAATAAGGCTTTGGCTTAAACTGTAACGTTGAGTATCTCTATCAACAGTAGGTGCTTCATCTGTTGTTTCATTCAAAAAATCAATAATAAATGGCCGCAAGGATTGATTTTCTTGCTCTTCATTATTTTCTTCCTCTTCTTCCTCCTCATCATTATCATTATCTTCTTCGTGCACTAATTTATCCCATATTTCTTTAGTTCCCACAAAGCCTATATTGTCTCCTTTTATATCTTTTAATTGAAAAATGCTTGTAAGTACACTTAATTCATTTAATCCGGATTCTACTGACTGTTTTATTTTGCTTTCGGAACTAACATTAAAAACTACATCTGCATTTTCTACACTCTCTCCTATATCTTTTAATTCTTTAAAAACATTCTGCTCCGAATTTAAATCTTCTGTTACTATGTATAATCCATAATTGATATACGGGTTAACAAAGAAGTGGGCTCTAGGACCATAGCCTAATATTTCAAGTACTTTATATACAAATGGTTCCCTTAAGTCTAATTTTCCAAAAGTTGTTGTAGGTTTATCTGGTGTATCAATTGACGTACGCAATTGGGTTGTTGTATCTTTATAAGATTCTTTACTTTCTTTTTTATTAATGGCAGGATACCCTTCATGTGCTTTTAAATAATATCTTTTTAATAGACGCCCATCGCTTGCTCTTATTGTTACAATTGAACCAAAAAACACACCCACAGGTTTTCTAGAAAATTCACAAACATAATTATTTTTATCTATTGTAAATCGGCATATGTGCTTAGCTAGCCCATCTCCACCTTTTATCTCTTCAAAAGCAACAATTTGAAACGCAGTTTCTTCACCCATATTATCATTTATATACTGCTTAATTATTTGTGGTGCTATAGTTACTGCAAGCAAGCGTCTAGAATGGTAAAATATTTGATTGAGCCTTTTAAAAAATTCCCTATATTGAGGGCCATATTCATTTTCTAAGTTACTCAATTTTTGGATAACATCCAAAGCTATCCGTATATCTTCAAGGTTATAAAGCATATCACGGCACCGCCAAGCTATTATAGCACATTCTTTTGCTAAAATATGAAGAAATCTTGGATCACGATCATCGGCTGTTATAGCTTCACTACGATAAACTGGATTTTTTCTTATTTCTGCACACGCTGAAAGAGCGGTAGCGAAAACATCATTTAATTTTTCACTGCCATTGACCTTTTTTAATTCTTCAATAATATGTTCTTCTATCCTATCTTGCTTGCTCGAGTCTAATAACATTGCAGCAAGTTTACCTTTTATTTCTTCCTCGTCTTTTTCCTCTTCAGTTTCTTCGCCGCCAATATCTATTTTCTTTTCATCTCTCTTAATTTCCTCATTATCTTCTTTTTTCTCCTCTTTGGGTTCTTTGTCTTCTTTTCGTTCCTCTTCTTCATCTCTTTCCTCTCCCTTGTTAGGAGCGGGGATATCCTCCCCTGGCGAAGAAGCCAAACTAATATTCCCATTCGTAGCTAAAGAAAGTGCCAGTATTGATGCAACTAATCTTTTTAAAATCATATTGTCCATTGTATTAGCCTCCTTTATTCCATTTATCTATAAAATTGTGGATTATTTATTAGATATCGATATACTTTAAATATATCACAACACCACATTGTGTGTCAAATTTTAAGTTAGCTGTATATAGCAGGAGGCGATTTGTTGAAATATAGATAAATTTATGGTATAATAACTAAAAAAAATGAACTTGTGCAAAAAGTAAAATCCACATATCGAGATTATGATATAATAATGTAACCGGATAGAGTGGAAAGAAATTTTAGCATAATAAAACTAAAAATGCAAAATAGAAAAGAAGGAAATTTTAATGAAGCGAGTATTTTTAATTGTATTGGATAGTTTTGGTATAGGGGCGGCCCCAGATGCTTTTAATTTTGGAGATGACGCATGTTGCAACACTTTAAAAACCGTTTCCAATTCGCAATTATTTAACACTCCTAACATGCAAGAATTAGGCATTTTTAATATAGATGACATTAGTTCAACAATTCAAGCTATTCCCTATCCCAAAGCGTCTTTTGCCAAATTGCAAGAAGCTTCGGCAGGCAAAGACACAATAATTGGTCATTGGGAACTTGCTGGTGTAATTTCTAAATCTCCACTGCCAGTTTATCCTTTTGGTTTTCCAGATGAGATTATTAGTGAATTTACACAACAAACGCATCATAATATATTGTGCAACAAACCATACTCTGGCACACAAGTACTGTTAGATTATG
>CAJOPO010000344.1 GCA_905236315.1 uncultured Treponema sp. | reverse complement strand
TCTGAGAGATTCACAGATTTTTCGCTGGCAACGCCTATTGCTCAAAATGACGGTTGAAAGTTTTAGCATACTTTTTGTAACACATCCTATATTGGTATATGATAAAAGTATGTAGCAATGTCGCATGTACAGATGTGCATAGGGGAAACGTACCAACGTGTACACGTCGCACACACTGACGTGTATACAGCGGTGTGATTGACATGTATACGTCGGTCTTATCCCCCTATCAGAACTTAGATGGTAGAATTTAGATAATAGACATTAGAATTTAGACAATAGAATTTAGGGGGCAGAAAAAACATCATTGTATTTTCATCAAAATTAGTGGTAAAATAGTCTATTATGAACGCAAAACATTATAAAAATCCTCTTAGCCGACATATTCTATTTGGCTGTCTTGCTTTTATTGTGATACTCTGCTTTGCAATGGGAATGATAAGTTTTGTTATCTTTAACAATACTATGATGGCTCACTATCAATCACATCTTGTGGATATAATACATTTTACTTTAGCTAGAATTGATATAGATGATTTAGAAGAATGTATGGAAAGCAAAAAAGAATCATCTAAATATAGAGAACTTTTAACATTTATGGACCAAGCGAGGCAGAACTATGAAATGGACTATTTGGTAATTGTTAAACCCATCAAAGCGGAAGAAAAATATGATGTAATGCAAGTTGCCTCAGGGCTTTTTAAGGAAGAACGTGAGGTGCAAAGTCAAAGAGAAATGGCTATTCCTTTTTTGGGTGATATGATAGGCTCATTTTATCCTCCTGAATTTATAGAAGAAATATATAAAGATATGCATACCCGATATGACATAAAGTTTTCTACATCGCATACAGACTTTGGACGAACTTACGATGGTGCAATTCCTATACGCAACAAAAAAGGGGAGGGAATTGCCTTGCTTACTGCTGGCATATCTTTAAGGGGAATAAATTCCTCTATGCGCAGATATTTATTCATCACAGTAGTATGCGCCATTATTTTGAGTTCTATATTTTTGACTTTTATGTTGCTTTGGTTACGCACGAGAGTTATTATTCCCTTAAAAAAGATAGAAAAGAGTGCAGAAGATTTTGTTGAAAAAAGCCGTTCACAAAAGGACCCAAATGTACTTGTTTTAGAATATCCTGATATTCATACAGGTGATGAGTTAGAATCCTTAGCTTCTTCTCTTGTTTCTATGTCTAAAAATATGAAAGAATATGTAGAGGCCTTGCTTGCTTCTGCTACAGAAATGGCAAATATGAAGCAAAAGGTTTCTGTAATGAGCAATATTGCGTATAGAGATGCCCTTACTGGTGTAAAAAGCAAAGCCGCTTATGACAAAGAAAAAGAGCGCATTGATTGGGATATAGCATAGCAACTTTTGCAATATTGATGATAGACTTAAACTATCTTAAGCGCATTAACGATAGCTTTGGGCATGAAAAGGGGGATATCTATATTAAAAAAATATCTAAAATCATTTGTGATATATTTGCACATTCCCCTGTTTATCGCATTGGCGGAGATGAATTTATCGTAATTCTTGAAAATAGGGATTTAGAAACTCATGATAGTCTTATACAAGAATTAAAGACAAAGATGGAAGAAATCCAAAATGATAAAAGTTTAGAATCTTGGGAACGAGTTTCTGCGGCGGTGGGTTTAGCTATTTATGATGCTTCAAAAGATGAAAATATGGAATCTGTATTTAAACGCGCTGATAAAGCTATGTATGAAAATAAAAAAGCAATGAAAGCTGTGCGAACAGAGTAAATCTTAAATCGTGCTGTGGATATGAGTTATGGCTCCTGCAAGTGCATCTGCTGCATGGTCTGGCTTAGGAGCAACTTTTAGCCCCAGTAGGATTTGTACATATTTTTCTACAGTTTCCTTATCTGCACTTGCAGTTCCTGTTATTGTAGATTTTATTTTGTTTGGAGTGTACATAAAAAGTGGAATGCCCTGCTGTACAAGACAAAGTGTTAAAACGCCCTTTGCTTCTGCAACGGCAAGGGCACTAGAAGCATTGCGAGAAAAATAAAGCGTTTCCATTTCTGCTTCATCAGGTCTAAATTCATCAATGATGGCTAATAAACGATTGTATATTGCAAGTAGCCTTATGGAGTGGTCTTCTTCTGCGTTCGTTTCTATAACACCATAGGATATGGCTTTTAATCTGCCATTACAACAGTCAACAATGCCAAAACCTGTATGCGCTAATCCTGGGTCTAGTCCTAATATTCTCTTTGTCTTCATAGTCTAATATTAAAAAAAGCCATGTAAGTACACTAATGCACTACATGGCTTTTGTTTATCTAAGTAGATAAAATTAAAACTTACTCTGCATCTGGATCAAAGTCATCTGGATATTCAACAGTAGAATATACATTCTGAACATCATCGTTTTCTTCAAGTTTATTAAGCAACTTTGCCACTTTCTTTGCAGTCTCTGTGTCTACACTTGTATAAGACATAGGAACCATACTTACAGAAGCAGACAATGATTCAAAGTTTTTGCCTTGT
>CAJOPO010000343.1 GCA_905236315.1 uncultured Treponema sp. | reverse complement strand
ATGTTGTAAGGCGCGCTATTATAGCGACTTGCAACTCGCAGGAACCTCGAAAAACTTTCTGAAAGGGAGTTTTTCGAGGTTCCCTTCTTTCGTCTATAGAATAAAGAGAGTGAATTTGATATAATTATACCTATGAATATGAAAGTAGAACGCAAGGCAGCCATAAAGAAACTGCACACATTAGTATTTACTGCAAAAACAGAACTTTCTGCTTACCGAGAAGGCATAGAAAACACCTTTGGCACAGTATTTCTTCCGAATAATGTGGAATGTTCCGAGTGTGAGTACGGTGGAATAAAATGTGATATGTTAGTTCCTGAAGTTTATACATCTTCTCGCATAATACTTTATATTCACGGCGGTTCTTTTGTGGGTGGCTCTCGTAATAGCTGGCGAAACTTCTGTGCTTCTGTAGCAAATGCTGCTTCTTGCCGTGTTTTAGTTCCTGAGTTTAGACTTGCTCCCACCTATCCTTTCCCAGCTTCCACTGATGATATAGTATCTACATTTAGTGCTGTGTGTGAAAATGAAGAGCTTGCCTGGAGAGAAGCAAATAACTTTACAGATAGCAAAGAAGCCTTTCATGCTCAGATTATCTTAATGGCTGACGGTAGTGGTGCTAGCTTGGCTATGGCTCTTGTTTTTAGACTGAACAAGGAGTTTAGAAACACAATACGCGATATAATATTTTTTTCGCCATGGCTGGATTTAACTTCTAATAATCCTTTAATTAGTGGCAAAAAAGTAAGTGATGAGGTCATAAGTGGCTCTGATTTACACAGAGCGGTGGATATGTACACTTATGCAACAAATATATCAAATCCACTAGTGTCTCCCCTACAAGCTAAGATAGAGGATTTTGAAAACTTTCCACCTGTATATATTCAAATGGGCGAAAAAGAAATACTCGTTCAGCAAGCTAAGCAGTTAGCAGATATTTTAGCAAAAGTAAATGTGGAATGTGTTTTAGATATATGGCCTGATATGATATATATGTTCCAAATGGCAGATGAGTATTTGCCTGATTCCCATCTTGCAGTAGAAAAAATTGGTAAATACATCTGCCGCAGAGAAGAAGTTGTAGAAGATAATACTTTAGAGCGCGAAAGAATTATGAAAAAAAATAATATTCATATTGAATAGGATTTTATTATGGAATTACTATCTCCTGCTGGTAATATAGAAAAATTAGAGTATTGTTATACTTACGGAGCAGATGCAGCCTATATAGGATTAAAAAACTTTTCGTTACGTGTAAAGGCTGATAATTTTTATGAAGATGAATATAAAAAAGTTATTCAATTAAAACAAGCTTTTCCCGGTAGGCGTTTACATTGTGCTTTAAATATAAGTTTTCATAATGATGAAATCGACCGCTTAAAGTCAGAAATGCCTTATTTTAAGAATTATCCCATAGATGCTTTTATTGTGCAAGATTTAGGTATAGTCCCCTTATTACAAAAAGAATTTCCTACCGCCCAAATACATCTTTCCACTCAGGCTAGCTGTATGAATAGAGAAGCCGTAAAAATGTATAAATCTATAGGTTTTTCTAGGGTTGTTATGGGACGAGAGGCTTCTTTAAAAGAAATTGCACAAATAAAAGAGGCTGTTCCAGAAATGGAGATAGAATGTTTTGTACATGGGGCTATGTGCATTGCTTATAGTGGGCGATGCTTAATGAGTGCTTATGTAAATGGTAGGAGTGGTCAAAGCGGTTTTTGTTCTCATACATGTAGGTGGGACTATGATGTTTTAATAGATAAAAAAGAGTTAAATAGCATAGATTCTCAGTCTTCTGTGGGGAAAAGTTTAGCACAAAGTGGAATTTTAGCTTTACGTGAGCATGAACGCCCCGATGAATATTTTCCTGTCTATGAGGGGGAAAACTTTACAGCTGTTCTTTCTTCTAAAGATTTGTGCATGATAGACCATTTAGCAGATTTTAAGAAAGCTGGGGTCGATAGCCTAAAAATAGAAGGCAGAATGAAAAGTGTCTACTATGTAGCACTTATAACACAAGCTTATCGTAAGGCTCTTGATGAATTAGAAGGTGTTATACCTAAAGGGGCTTCTAAAGCATATATAAAAGAGCTTTATAATGTAAGTCATAGACCTTTTTCTACAGGCTTTTATTATAATCGTGCAGACGCTGATAAAACTGCTTCTGGGGTATCAGAGAGTGCTTTTGAACTTGCGGCAGAAATAGGGGAATGTCTTACAGATGAGCAGGTTCAAGAAGTTTTGGAGCAGGGGAGTAAGTTAAAAGAAAAGCGTTTAGCAGAATATAACGCCCTAGTGCCACAAGCTAAAAAAGCCTATGATGAGCGAATGAAAAAACAAGGGGAGAGAGTATTAGATACAGTTTGTTATATTGAAGGTTATAAAATGTATAACGTAAAGCCTTTAAATATGATAAACAAAGATACTTATATAGAAGTAATTACACCAAACAATGCTCCTTTTGCATTAGACCACAAAGATTTTAAGTTAGTGAACCCTGTTACAGGGGAGATTTATAACTGGTGTTGTGATGGGCACCCTTGCGTTATTTATACAGATATTTCGCTTTGTAAGGGGGCACTTTTACGTGCGGCATTGACAAAAAAAACATTTGTTTGTTAAACTATTTTAGTCGAAATATAGAAAAGAAATCTTTAAAAGAGCATTATAGGCTCTGTAAAAATTATTCACCTGTGGGGAATTTATGACATTAAAAGAAAAATATGAACGCTGTCTACAAGATTCTGAAAACTTTATTACTGGAGAAAAAGAAAACGTTACGCCTTCATATCTTGCAGGAAAGGTACTCGCAAACTTTTTTAATAATGATTTAGATTATACAGATATAAATATCCATCATGGCTATCCTATGGAAAAAATAATTAAAGAGGATTGGGACTTAAAGATTCGTTTTCAGTTAAGAAAGACAGAAATAAATAGGTTTTCTGCTTTAGACGCTCCTCATGTATTCCAGTATTTGTCTACAATGGCGGATTCTGATTGGTCAAAAGGGGAACCTATGGATAGTGCCGCAAAAGAGATAATGCGCGGTATGAAGGATAATATGGAGCCTGTTCAAGAGGGATTACTTATAAAGTCTATAAGTGTAGAATGGGCTGTTCACGTACCTGATTGTACTACTTTCTATATAACATTCTTCTATTACTATGATGAAGGGGAAGAAGAAATGGCAGAATAGACGCATGTTTTGCTTATAGCTTTTTGGCTTATAGCTCAACATGTCTATTCCCTTTAACAAGGGACTTACGCCCCTTGTTAATAGCATACTTTATAATGCTTTACACCTTAAACAAGTCTATTTGTTGACCTATTTTTATAATAGAACTTTGTACCTTATTAGAAATATCACCTAATTCTGTTCCTGTTTCATTTATTCGTTTAGCACCATTAGACATTTCATCCATACTTTGCATCATATTAGTTGTAACTTCTTGCAAGGTGTGCATTTCGTGCAATATCTTTTGGTTACGATTAGACATCTCCTTAGAAGCATTGTGAACTTCTACTGTACTATCGTTCATATTCTTTAGTGCTTGGCTTATCTGCTTAGAACCTGCATTTTGCTCATCCATAGCAGCTTTTATTTGAATAACTAGCTCATCAGTTTCCTTTATTTTATTAGAAACAGCAGTAAATGCTTCGCTTGACTCTTGAGAAGCTGCTACTACTTCAGAAATAGAATCTTTTATATTGTTTAGCTGCTCTCCAATAGTGCGGGATTGTGCCGTAGAAGTTTCTGATAACTTTCGTATTTCATCTGCAACAACAGCAAAACCTTTTCCTGCTTCTCCTGCGTGTGCTGCTTCTATAGCGGCATTCATAGCAAGTAAGTTTGTCTGCTCTGCAATGCTAGAAATGGCTTGGTTAGCTTCTTGTAACATTTCTGATTGGGTTTCTATTTGCTTAATGCGGTCGTTTACGGCTTGCTGTTTTGTAAATCCTGTTTGTGCATTGTTAGACAATGATTCAAAAGAAGAGGCCATCTTATCTACAGAAGAGTTTACAGAAGAAATATTTCCAATCATCTGTTCAACTGCGACTGAAGCCTGTGATACTCCATTTGACTGGCTTTCTATCATACTGTCTAGGGTAGTTATGTTGTCAGAAATTTCATCTACAGCATTAGCGGTCTGTTGTACGCTAGAGCCTTGTGCGCGTATTTGGTTATGAATACCGTCTATATTTGCAATAATTTGGGTTATTGCACTAGCTGCATCTTGTGTACTAGAAGACATATCATTACCTGCTAGACTAAGCTCTTGTTTGGATTCTTTTATTTCAGAAACAATCTTTTGTAGCCTATCACAGAAGAAGTCAAAATGTATAACAAGGTCACCTATTTCATCACGTATTAAAAGCTTTACGCGCTTTGTAAGGTCTGCATCCCCTGTTTCCATTTCTTTTAGGAAGTTTGTAACATTATAGATACGCCACATAAGCCAGCGGATAAAGAAGTAACATAAAATCATTATAACTATAACAAAGGCTATTACCGTTGGAATTATTAGAGTTATAGCTTTGTTTTTTATAGAATTTACGCTCGCTAAACTTTCTGCAACGAATATCATACCTGTTATTCTTCCATCAGAAAGTTTTAAAGGCACATAGCTACATACATATTTTTGATTGAATATTGTAACTACGTCTTCATAATCTTCTCCACGTGTAAGAACAGCAGAGGTAATGTCGGGATTGTCAACAGAGGTTCCTGCTACAGAGTTTCCATTTTCATCGCGTAGGGTAGAAGCTACACGAATATTGCTTTTAAGAATAGTACACTCTACATTATAAGAATCCTGTATAGCACTTACAAAGTCTCCATTAGAAAGGTCATAGCCTGTAATAACACAACCTAAAACGTTTCCATTTTGACGTATGGGGTAGGCAGAACAAACCGTATAAGACATATCGCTAACTTCTTCATGAGAACTAGAGGGTATACCTGCTAAGGCTCGCTTTACAACGTTTACAGAACTTATGTTTTTACCAGCGTTTATTCTATAGCCACCGCCTTGAAGAACAACCCCTTGTTTATCTGTTACAGCCATAAAATCTACACCAAATTTATTCGCCTTGTCCGTTACAATGTTTTGTAGTGAATGATAATCCTCATTTCCTATTGCATCTAATAAATCAGGACGGTCGCTTATTGTAGCAGAATACCCAGTTAAAGAAACTTCCCAATCAGCTAAGGTTGTATTAGCCCCATCAGCTGTAATCTTTAATCTGTCTTTTGTGTCAGACACTATATTGTGGTCGAATACAAACAAAGAGATTGTCGCGATACCAACGCAACTTGCAATGACAGCTGCTCCGATAATCAGAACTAGTTTTGTCGATATTTGCATATCTCGCTTGGCTTTTGTGTCAAACCTATCTAGCTCTTTTTTTGCCATATATGCTTTCTCCTATAGATGTTTCACT
>CAJOPO010000342.1 GCA_905236315.1 uncultured Treponema sp. | reverse complement strand
TGTTATGTATGGTGCTTCTATATTACGTGTCCATGATGTAAAGGCTTGTAAAGATACTTTGAATGTGTTAAAAACTTTTCAAGGAGGTGATTTATGAACTTTGAAAGTTTGCTTTCTATATATTTTACATATATTAGCCCTGTTTTAGATGTAGCAATTCTTACGTTTGTTTTTTATAAGGCTTATCAATTAGTTATACGCACTAATTCTGTGCAAATACTTAATTCTGCAATAATAGTAGCTATGGCATGGGGGATTATAAAAATACTACATCTTTCTATGTTACAATGGCTTTTAGATATGATTTTGCCTGCATTAATAGTGGGCTTTGCTATAGTCTTTCAACCTGAAATCCGCAAGGTTTTATTAAAATTAGGAGAAGCAGGCTGGCTAACTCGTCATAAAAAAACTCAGTATACGATAGAATGTATAGAAGCTGTTTTGTATGCTGCCGAAACCCTCTCTAAGTTAAAAAGGGGAATGCTTGTAGTTTTCTTAAGAAATACAAAGCTAGATGACATTATAGATACAGGAGAAAAACTTGATGCTGCTAGCTATAAAGGTGTTAATGCCTATGTTTCTGGTAGTTTATTGATAACTATTTTTCAGTATGATACACCTTTGCATGATGGAGCTGTAGTTATACAGGATAATAGACTTATTGCTGCAGGGTGCTTTCTTACGCTTAGTACAAATTATGATATTAAAAAGACATTTGGTACAAGACACAGAGCGGCTCTAGGGGTTAGCGAGCAAAGTGATAGTATATCTTTAGTTGTGAGTGAAGAATCAGGAGCGATAAGTCTTGCTTATGATGCAAGGTTGCATTATGATTTAACTCATGACCAGTTAAAGAATACACTTTTAAAGCTACTTAGCGTTGCAGATTATCCAGTTGATGAAAATGAGGTTCCTAATGAACTTAAAAGCGTTTCTTGAAAGAATAAGCAGAGATGGCTTTGCAAAAATAATATGTTTTGTACTTGCGCTGTTTTTATATGTTTCTTATCGCACTACAGTTATGGATAAAAAGACCTTTACGCTACCTTTGCAAATTGTTTCCGAAGGTAGTATGACTTCAGAATCTGATATGGAGCATATAAAGTATGTGCGTGTTATAGTGCGAGGCAGGGCAGAACAAATAGCTACTGTTACGGATAATGAATTTAAGGCATATTGTGATATAAGTTCTCAAACAAAAGAAGGTAGATACGATTTTAATGTTTTAGTTGAACCAAGTTCTAGGGTGCTTCTTATGGAACCATTGGAGATAACTACGCGCCCAGAAAAAGTATCTTTATGTATAGAAGAAAATGTATTTCGTTATATTCCTATAACACCATCTATAGCAGGAAATCCCTCTTATGGTTATCAGATTACAGACCAATATGTAGAGCCTTCTACTGTAAAAATAAGTGGACCTAAAAGTATTGTAGATAGTATAAAGACTATTTATACTGGTAAGGTTGATATAGAAGGAATAACTCAAACAAGTATAAAAGATGTGGAATTAGTGAATGAAAATAAATTATTGCATATAGAAAAGCCTTCTTCCATACGTGTTACTGTAAAACTACAGGCTTCTGGTATGATAAAAGACTTTAAGGGAATTGCAATAAAGTGCGAAAATTTAGACGAGAGTGTAGAGATTACTAATGGACCTTTTTATATAGATGTAACTGTGGAAGGGGAATTGCTAGAAGTAGAAAATATGATAGCTTCTCGTATACAGGTTACAGCAGATTGTTCTAATATAAAAGAAACGGGTACATATAAAGTTCCTGTTTCTGTTTCTATACCAAATTCCTTGCAGTTAGATTATCAGTCTTTAACAACTTTAAGTATAAATGCAAGAAAGTTAGTAAGCAATACAGAAGAAAATGCTGTTCAAGAAGATGAAAACTTATCTTTAGATGCAAATCAGTCTTTAGAAGGGCGTTCATCTTTACAGAATGAGGAAAAAGAAAATTAATGTTATTTGGGATAGGATGTGACATAATAAAAGTATCTAGGTTTGAAAAATGGATAAAAAATCCCGATATTATAAAAAGATTCTATAATCAAAATGAATTGGCTCCATTTTCTTGGTCAGTGCAAAAACAATGTGAACATTATGCAGTCCGTTTTGCAGCAAAAGAAGCCTTTGCAAAAGCCTTAGGATGTGGTTTGATTTTTCCTTTAAGAAATGTTTGGGTCTTAAATAAAGATTCCGGAAAACCAATTCTATGTATTGCAGATAGAGCAAAGCAAGAAATGGAGCAAAGATGCGGACAGAATGTTATAGTACATCTTACGCTTAGTCATGAAAAAGAGTATGCTATTGCATACGTTGCTATAGAGAGAGGTTAAATATATGGTACGCAACACGAGTACAAAGTCTACGGAAGCGGAGAAAAAGCCTTCTATAACCTATTGGGCAAAAGAAAAGGTTCTTTGTCCTGTATGTAATAAAGAGTTTCAAAAAGAAGTAATGCACCAAGGTGGGGGTAGAATGATTGCAGGTCCCCTTACTGATGAGTTACACCGTATATTTGAACCTTCTAAGAAGTTTGGACGTATTTATCCTCTTCTTTATGAAGTTGGCTGTTGTCCTAAATGCAATACAGCTTTTTATTGGAAAGATTTTACTAATATAAAAGATAATGGTAGTCTTACAAGGCTCTTTGAAGATAGTGATAATAGAAAAAAAATCGTGGAAAATGTATTCCCATATTATAATTTGCGCAAAGAAAGAACCTTATATGACGGAGCTGCAATGTATTATTTAGCATTGCTTTCTTATGAAAAGGTAGATATTGCTTATGCACCTACTTTTAAAAGAGGTCAGATATCTTTGAGACTTGCCTGGCTATGTAGAGATTTAAATATAGCATGTCCTAAGCATAATTTTGATTACATGACACAGGTTTTTTATAGAAAGGCATTGTTCTTTTATCAGCAAACTCTTATTAATGAGATGGGGCGTGTAGAGTCAATAGAAACTATATCTAATTTTGGTCCTGACGTTGATAAGAATTATGGCTATGACGGAGTAAAATATTTAGGTGGACTTTTAGAATATAAATATGGACAAAAAGAAGATAGAGAGTTACGCTTAAAAAAATTAGATGAAGCTAAACGAACAATCGCTCGTATATTTGGCTTAGGTAAATCTAGCAAGGAAAAACCAGGTCCTCTTTTGGAGCAGGCGCGTTCTCTTTATGATAAGCTAACAAAAGAACTTGCTGCAAGCAATATTTTAGATTTGGACGATGATGAATAATATATTGCTCACAGTGTCTTATGATGGCACTGATTTTTGCGGTTGGCAAAAGCAGAGCTATAAAAGTGGAGAAACTGTTAGGACTGTACAGGAAGAAATAGAAAATGCTCTATTTAAAATGTTTAGAGAGCATATTTCATTGCACGGTTCTGGTAGAACTGATAGCGGTGTTCATGCACGTGCTCAAGCGGCTAATTTTGTTTCTCCAGTCGATTCTATCCCTGAAAAAAATTATATACGAGCATTAAATGGTATGCTCCCTAGTGATATACGTATAATGGACGCTTGTATTATGCCTAAAGACTTTGATTCTAGGTTTAATGCTACAAGTAGGGTTTATCGCTATTTTATGCACACTGTTTCTGTTCCTGAAGCAAGGAATACTCGTTATGTTTGGTATTTAAGTCATCGTCCAAATGAACATACTCTTAATTCTATGGCGAAAGTATTAAGAGGGGAACTTGATTGTGCTACCTTTGCTGCGGCAGGAGATATGAGCCTTTCTACTTGTCGCTATATTGATAATGCACATTTTTGGTATGAAGGAGATGTTTTAGTATTTGAAATAGAAGCTAATGCTTTTTTGTGGAAAATGGTTCGCTCTATAACAGGTACTTTAATTCAATGTGAACGCAAGGGGAAAAATGCCGAATACTTTGCAGATATAGTTCATAGTAAAGATAGGTCAAAGGCTCTCTTTACCGCTCCTGCTACAGGTCTTTTTTTATGGCAAGTGCGTTTTGACGGTGTAAGAAGACATATATAAAAATGCTTTTATAAAAGGTTTACAGGGTCAGTATCTACTTCTATATATACATTTGCAGGGGAAGAATATCCCCAAATCAAAATATGCGCTAATTTTAATAGAGGATTAATGTTTTTAGAACGCAAAAGAATCTGCATACGATAATTTTTGTTTACCATTTCTAAAGGACATTCTGCAGGTCCTAATATATCTACACTAGATAAGAGATTTTCTTTTTGAATGTTGTTTTTTAGTATGTTATAGGCTCCTATCGCTGCTTTATGTGCTTCATAGGGAAGGGCAGAGCGGAACACAAAGCGTAAGAGCCTTGTAAAAGGTGGAAAAGATAAAAGCTCTCTTTGTTCTATTTCGTGTTCATAAAATGTTTGCATATCGCCGCTTACAGCTAATGCTATAGGTTCTCTTTCTGGAGAAAAACTTTGTACAATTACTTTTCCATCAGGAAAAAATCTTCCTGCTCTACCTGCTACTTGAGTTATAAGAGAAAAAGTTCTTTCATTTGCTCTAAAGTCAGGAAGGTGTAAAGATGTGTCTGCAAGAACCACTCCAACTAATTTTAGTTTAGGAAAATTTAATCCTTTTGCAACCATTTGAGTTCCTAAAAGAATATCATATTCTCCATTTTTAAAAGCATCTATTTTTTCTTTTAATTCCCCCTTATGAGTTAAGCTATCTGTATCTATTCTAATCATGCGAGCGGTAGGAAACTTTACTTTAACTTCTGCTTCTATATATTCAGTACCAAAAC
>CAJOPO010000341.1 GCA_905236315.1 uncultured Treponema sp. | reverse complement strand
TCTAAAGAAGAAAACCTACGTTCATTTTCTCTGCGTAAGACGTAGAGTTCACTGCTAATATTGCGGACGTTTTTATCAAGACCTCTTATGAGTTCATAAGCTCCGGCAGGTCTACTTAATTCTTCAGTTATTTCTCTGTAAGCAACTTCTTGCATGACTATCACTCCTTCTTTTATTGGTGTGCCCATATAAAACCTTTACTTTCTGCTTCTGCAACTGTGTATGTATATGTATCTCCTTTATTTACATCTAGAACAATGTTGAAGTATTCTTTGTCAAACGGTAAATAAAAAAGTTTTTTACCATTATTAGCACATTTACACTTTACGGAATGAAACCGTTCTAGTTTAAAATTGTTAAATGTAGTTATTCCACAAACTTCTGCAAAATTTTTAGCTTCATCAGATAATGAAGTGGTTGTATATAAAACTCCATAGATAAAATTATTTGAATTACTCTCTTTAGTATAGACATATACAGTACCGTAAAGCTGGCATATTGCGTTTTCATGTACTGGATTTCCTTGTCCCCATTTTTTACACTGTACAATTAGAATTACTTTATCTTTTTTGCAGATTAAATCCCTTCCTAAGTCATTTTTTCCATTCACTATGCCATAGTATTCTACTTGCCAACCTTCTTTTTCATAAAGATACCCTATATACTGTTCATACAAGAACCCTATAGATTGATTAGCGTTTGCTCCTTTATACTGCCTACCACCATTCCAAAATGTATCTAGTCTTTGTTCGCATATGTCATTGGATAACTTACCAACTTGAAGGACTTGATGTTTTTCAGGAAATGTAGGCATAAAAAATTTTCTTGCTGCATTCAAACGATTTTGAGCATTTAAGAAGTCCCATAGCAGCCTTCTATTTTCCTGTAATGTAGATACCAATTCTGCACTCTCTTGATACATGTCGTAAATGGGAAGGACAGTCCTTAGTATGGAAGGAGTGTTAGGATTGCTATTACTATTCAATATATTGTTATGCCCGATACCTGCACTATTAATACTCTTATTTTGAGTCTTATACCCTTCCACTTGGGCAAAATTATTATTTATTTCAGCAGCTCTTAAAAATGGCATATTTTTTCTCCTTACGTATAAGCCTTTTCTAGATTAAGAGTATTGCCAGTGTAGCTACTATTATCGCCATTATAGGCAGAAACACTAGCAACTGTTCCCTTCGGTGTTACTTGTAATTGCTCAATAACTTGAGAAAGTGTTTCATAAGCCATCTTCAATAAAGAAGCGACCATCTTTATCTGTTGTAAATTCTTAGTATCAGCTAAGTGCATAGCTGTATTTAGAACACCGCCCCAATATGAAAGGCCCACAACAGCATTTTCTCCTTGTTTATTCTGTTCTAAGCCAGGATGTAAAAGCCAAGCATCTTTAGATATTACATCACTAACTATGTCCTGAGTATCATCAATCAAATTACGTGGCTGCACACCAAGAACAATAGCTAATTTATCAATATCTACACTTCTAGGAGCACGTTTTCCGCTTTCCCAGTTAATAATAGAACTTCTAGAAAAACCGCTCCGCTCTGCTAAATCATCTTGTGTCCAGCCTCTAGCTTTTCTGTATTGCCTTAGTTTTTCGTTAAGCATTGTTACCACTCCTTTTTTATATATTGTCGTCATTTGTAAACACTTTTTCAAGTGTAAAAATAAAAACATTTAGTTGACAAATGAAAACATTTTGTGTATTATTTCGTTGTTGTTTACGGAAAGCAACTTTTAAAAGTGAGGTGATGCTCTTGGAGGAAATACGCCAAGTGCGGAAAAGACAAGGCTTATCTCAAGAACAACTAGCACAAAGCTCAGGGTTGTCGAGAAGTTCAATAATTAACTTTGAGACGGGGAAAAGAAATCCCAGAGTAAAAGATTTGATAAAGATAGCTAATGCGTTAAACGTTCCTGTTGTGGATTTAATTTCCGAAAAGGACTAGCGCAAGACTTAACAGATAAAGCAAATTAAAGCTCTAGCTAATTGAAAAACAATCACTGGAAAATTGAGGCTACACCAGAGTGAAGAACTCAAGACCTCCAAATTCATAGAAGGCAGAACGAAGAAGAAATACCAATC
>CAJOPO010000340.1 GCA_905236315.1 uncultured Treponema sp. | reverse complement strand
TAATTCCTGCTATTACCAGGAATTAAAACTCGTCGGGTTCTCTAAAAAATCACCAAAGGTGAGTTTTTAGAGATACCCTATAGTAAAAATTAAGTTCTCCGCTCTTCTATCGGTTAATTCCTCCGTCTATCTACTAAAGCCTAAACTCTAAGTTCTCATTCCTTGGGGGAAGCGACCGACGTGTACACGTCAGTGTGTGGTACCTGTACACATCGGTATGTGGTACATGTATATGTCAGTGTCTTTCCCCTGTACACGTTGGTGTCTGTAACCGTGTGCATGGAAAATGCTACACGGATTTGTTTGCAGCTAACGTCGCTCACATAAAAAAAGTGAAGCCCGTTAGGGCTGAACAAATCCGTTTGTTATACAAAATGACTTCCTTAAATTATGTTGTTGTGATACACTAATTTCTATGAATGAAGAATTAATACCATTAAGAAAAGATATTCCAGAAAGCGATAAATGGGATTTAACACAAATTTATGCTTGCGATGAAGATTGGGAGGCAGACTTAAAAAAGTTGCCTGAATTAACAAAAGAAGTAGTGGCTTTTGAAGGACACTTAGGAGAATCAGCGCAAAAACTTTTAGCCGCCTTAAAAGCTTCAGAAAACTTAAACCGCATATTAGAAAATGTCTATCATTATCCTAGTCTACTTAGTTCCGTAGATAAGGGAGATAGCAGTGCACAGGAAAAGATAAACAGAGCTATGATGGCATATACAGAGGTGTCTAGTTCACTTAGCTTTTTTACTCCAGAAATCACCGCAATTCCTGATGAAAAAATAAATGCTTGGATAGAAAGTCCAGAGTTTAAGGATTACAAAATATACGTAAAAAAGATATTGCACTATAAGCCCCATATCTTAAGCGAAAAAGAAGAACGCCTTCTTGCTTTGCAAGGAGAAGTTTCTGGAACAGCCCAAGAAACATTTGATATGTTGTGCAATGCAGATATGAACTTTGGGAGTTTAAACGTAGATGGGAAAGAACTTCCCATAACGCAAAGCACTCTTTCCACCTTCCTAGAAAATCAAGACCGCTCTGTAAGAGAAAAGGCTTATAAACAATTCTATAAGACCTTTGAAAACCACGTGAATACACTTGCCACGTTATATGCAGGTTCTGTAAAGCAGGATATTTTTGAAACTCGTGCTAGAGGCTTTAATTCTGCCTTAGAAGCTGCCCTATATGATGATAAAGTACCTGTCGCTGTGTATAAAAATCTTATAGATGTTGTTCACAAAAACTTTGATGCATTACATCGTTTTTATAGTTTACGTAAAAGAGTATTAGGACTAGATGAACTTAGGCACTATGATGTATACGTTCCACTTGTAAAGAGTGTAAAAATAATTACCCCTTATGAAAAAGCGGTAGAAATAGTAAGAAATGCACTTTCTGTAATGGGAAGTGAATATACAGATACACTTTGCAATGGACTTTTACACGGCTGGGCAGATAGATATGAAAACAAAGGCAAGCGTTCTGGAGCTTTTTCTTCTGGTTGCTATAAAGGCTATCCTTATATAATGCTAAACTACAAAGATGACAGCCTTAGAGATGTCTTTACTATGGCACATGAAGGTGGACATTCTATGCATTCTTGGTATAGCGTGCATAATAATCCGTTTATGTCTTATGAATATACTATTTTTGAAGCAGAAACAGCTAGCACTTTTAATGAAGAGTTAGTTTTTGAATACTTACTAAAAGATGCAAAACAAAAAAATGATAAAGATTTAACCACATATTTGCTAGCAACTAGGGCGCAGGATATTCTTGCAACACTACATAGGCAAACAATGTTTGCAGAATTTGAACTAAATGCACATGAGGCTATAGAAAATGGTCAGCCCCTAACTACAGATTCCCTAAGAGCAATGTACAGAAAACTTTTAGTAGAATACTTTGGGCCTGAAATGCACTTTGAAGATAATAGTGATTTAGAGGGATTGCGTATTCCGCATTTTTATAATGCCTTCTATGTATATAAATATGCAACTGGAATATCTGCAAGTTTAGCTCTTGCAAAAAGAGTTACATCAGGCGGAAAGGCAGAACTAGAAGATTATTATAAGTTCTTAAAAAGCGGTGGTTCTCGCTACCCTATAGAAAGCTTAAAGGTTGCAGGGGTGGATATGGAAAGTACGCAACCTGTGCAGGCAGCCTTAGATGTATTTAATGATTTAGTAACTCAACTAGAGCAG
>CAJOPO010000339.1 GCA_905236315.1 uncultured Treponema sp. | reverse complement strand
TTGCACGTTCGAGTCGTGTCGGACGCAATATTTTAGGGCGATTAGCTCAGCTGGTAGAGCAACAGACTCTTAATCTGTGGGTCGGGAGTTCGATCCTCCCATCGCTCAAATACATCTAATACGCGAGAGTGGTGAAATTGGCAGACACGCTAGACTTAGGATCTAGTGCCTTTGGCGTGAGGGTTCAAGTCCCTCCCCTCGCAAAACTTAATTCATTATTACATATTACAATTCTTAATACTTCAATATTTACATAATTAAGGAAGGATTTTATGGGTGTACGTGGAGAGCTTTTTACTACTCAAGTAAATTTAGATAACCGCTCTTATTTCTTTAATGTAAAAGAAAATAGAAATGGTGATGTGTTTTTGCAGATAGTAGAAAGTAAGATAAAAGATGGCGAAGATGATAGAAGAGCTATTGTAGTATTTTCTGACGATATGCAAAAGTTTTTTCAAGGAATGGATGCATCTTTACAATTTATAGAGAAGGAAGAAAAAGAACGTTCTAAAAAGCGTGCAGAAAAAAAAGCAGCAAAAGATGCTTTTTATGGAAATATGGAAGGAAATAAAAATAAGGCAGACTCTTCTACTTCAAAAAAAATATACAGAAGAAAAGGTGAAAGTAGACTAATAGCTAGAAAGAAAGAAGAAGCAGAAAGAGAAAGAATGGCTGGTAAAATGGCAGAGCAAGAAAGAAAAAATGCTGGTATAAAAAGAAGCGGAAATGTTTTACATATTACGTCAAAACGCAGCACAGAATTGTAATTTAATTCCCCTAAATCAAATCTTTTAGGGGAATAAGCGTAAAGTTAATACGAAAAGCTAAGGCGTTGTATGGGAGAGGGACCTATTTCATGAAGTATTTTTTTATGTAATACAGTAGGATAGCCCTTATGCTTTGCATAGCAATATTGCGGATATATTTTATCGTAAGAAATCATTATACGGTCACGTTCTTCTTTTGCTAAAATACTAGCTGCCATAACAGCATGATATTTGCTATCTGCTTTTACTTCTGCTCGAACATTACAATTTATTTTAGGACAAAAAGTACCATCCGTTATTGCTTGAAGTTCACTTTCTGTGGGAGATGGTATTTTTTGCTTTTCGCACCAAGCAGGTAGCTTTTCTAGCATTTTTATATATGCAATTTCCATAGCCTTTAAACTAGCTTGTAAGATATTTATTTTATCAATTACATCATGATTTACAATACCTATTCCATAACAAGCTTTTTCTTTAATAAAACTTTCTGCGTAGTTTCTTTTTTTGGCAGAAAGTTTTTTGCTATCATTTAAACATTCAAAAGGAAAGTATTCTGGTAAAATTACACAAGATGCTACAACAGGTCCTGCTAACGGTCCTCTTCCAGCTTCATCTATTCCTATTTGTAAAAAAGATTTCTGCATAAAATTAAAATTTAACCTCTTGATTATTTGAATTAACTAAGATAACACTATTAACATCTTTCCACAAAGCTTCCCCCTCTTGCTCCAAACGAATAGCATACCTATTGTCTTTTAATGTTGCTTTAGAATTTATTAATTCCATGCATCTACCAATTCTACCTCGTATTGTACAAAAAGATTTTTCCATAAAAAGATTACTATCTATAACATTTATACATATAGAAGATGTCGAATTAGATGTAAGCCTAGCATTAATTAAGGATATTTTTGAATTGATAGCAGAAATAGCATAGGCATATAGTTCTGCTTGTAGTGTTATACCTGTATTATTTAATGAGATTTCTGTATTTTTTGATTTTATCATTGAAGAAAAATTAGAAAAACGACCTATTAACTCACAATTATTTAAGGAAAGAGTTCCTCCCTCACTTTCAAAGAGAGAACCTTCTACCCCAGTTTTTTCTATTATACAGTCATTAAAAGTAACTTTAGCATCGTTAATTTTTATAAGAGCATCTTTAGCAACTATTATATGTTTTTTATTACTAATAAAAATACAATTACTATTTATATTATATATTTCATCAGCGTATATATCTCCATTAATATGTACGCATGCATTTTTTACACGATTAATAGCATTAATAGTTTCTTTTAAAGAATTAAAAGGATTAGTATAAGTGCCTTTTAAATGCATTGAATTTACATTTTCATCAGAAATAGTATCTATACTATCTTCATTCACACTAGATAAATAATAATTATATTCGTCAATTATAATTTTATATTCTGCCGCCTTACTTTTATTACCTGCCTCATCAATAGTATATGCCCTTAAGGCATAAAAAACTGCATTACTTGAAGCAGAGCGAAGAGTTATAGCATTTCCTGAATATAATTTATAAGAACTTTCATCAAAATCTATATTTTCTAACGAAGTTGCTTTAAAAAGTGAACTATCTGGTTTTACCTCTGAATAAATTGAATAATATATATTGGTATCTTTTAATGAGTCTTTAGAAATATTTATATTAACAGAGGAACGAGAAAAATGATTATTTTCAGAGGAAGCAGACGAAGTTATTATGGGAGGTGATGGAGGGCATTTATCAATATCTACGGCAGCATATAAATCACCTTGATATATTCCATCATAATAGACACCTAATGCTAAATGCCCTTTTGCAAAATCCCCTTGTAATATATCAACAGGAATTTCATTATATAATCCATCTTGCATAGAAAATGAAGGACTCTTATTTGAAGCAGGTCCTAAGGTATAACGTAATCCTTCAAAAAAAGGTTGCTGCAAGTAAAAAACTATAGGGGTATCAGTTCCCTTTCTATAACTTAATCTAGGAGCAGGAGGAATACGCACAGAATATACTTTATTCCCTTTTTGATAATTTACAGACTGCCATCGCACAGTATGAGTAACATTTCGGTCAATTAACTTAGGTTCTCTGTCTGCAGACCAATAATTATCATCTAGCTGATAAATTAGATTTTCACCAGTAAAGGTAAATGTATTCCAATCTGTTAATTCAAAAGGAACATAATTTCTAGGTCGAGCAACAGAATTATTCTTTGCAGCTACAGTATGAATAACAATATGATAAGAATAATTATTATCTTTTAATGTACAGGGGATATATCTATCTAAAAGATTTTTTGAAGATAAAGAAAGTCTTGTACCTTGTAAAGAAGGAGATATATCATTAACCATGCTATATGTAAATGTAGAAGGAATGGATAAAATTGTTCCAGAAATATATCTGCGCAATGGATTTTGGGTTATAGTTTGCACAAATGTTTCTGCTTCTGCATTATCAGAATGATAATCAATTTTTTTTACTGTGTAATTTATATTAAAATCACTTCTTGTGCCTTCTTTAGAAAGAGCTGTTATTCTAAGCCGTATGGAACCAGTTTGTTCAATAACAACAGGACCATCATAGGCGAAGCCAGATACTAAAGGGTCAGTTCCTGTTAATGAATAATATAATTCACTTCCATCTCCAGTATCGAGAACGAGAGCCTGTATATTATTCCATTCACCTTCAGAAGGGCTTATTATATCATCTTTAGAAAAGGCATAAACTGAGTATATATAAAATATACTTAGCAATAAAAATAAAAAATAACGGATATTCATCCCAAATTCATTTCTCCTGAGCAAATAATGATTCTAAAACATCGCGGAGTTCAGGATAAGGCTTGTAAAAATGATTTTCCCTTTCTTCTTTTGTTAGTCCAACCAATTCATGACTATTATAATTTATCCATGGATTCTCTTCTGGATTAGTTATTTCAAGTTTGCGGCACCAATAATCAGGCGTAATTGAAAGAGGTTCTTTATAATGATAGACTTTATAATCATGAACTACCACTTTTATATTTTCTCTAGGAACCCCTTTTTCTAACAAAATATCAACAAGATAGTTAAGAGTTCTTCCAGAATCAAAAATGTCATCAACAAGCATAACCTTGTCACCCATTCTTAGATAATCAGGAGAATATGTCCAACCATCTATTCTCACAGCTTCCTGTTGTTTTACATCTGTATAACTTCTTGCAACAACTGCGGCATATAAAACTGGTTTATGGTTC
>CAJOPO010000338.1 GCA_905236315.1 uncultured Treponema sp. | reverse complement strand
CTTTTACTTCTTATAGGTAAGTGCCATTTTATGTTCAAAGTAAGCAAAAAATTTGGTAAGACCTACAGTTAGAATAAGATAAATTACAGCACAAGACAATAAAGGAATCCAAGCATTGTAAGTTGCATTACGTATATTATCGCAGGCCTTTTGTAAATCCACTACCGCTATAAAACTTGCAACAGAAGTTTCTTTTATTAAAGTAATAAACTCGCTTGTAAAGGTAGGAAGTATAGTGCGAAAAGCCTGTGGCACAATTATTCTTATCATGGTCTGGGACCAACTTAAGCCTAAAGAACGCCCTGCTTCCATTTGTCCAGAATCCACGCCCTGTATTCCAGCCCTAAATATTTCTGTACAATATGCCCCAGAATTAATACCAAAAGAAATTATAGCTACCACAACGGCATTAGTCATTCCTAAAGGAGAAAATATTACAAAGTAAAATATCATTAGCTGTGTAGCCATAGGAATACCACGTATTATAGTAGTATAGGCATTAGCTATTCTGTTTAATAAGCGATTTTTTGATAATTTTAACAAGGCAAATGTTCCACCCAATACGGAGCCAATAAGAACAGCGCATAGAGCGATAAGCAAAGTAGTTCCTAATCCCTTTGGAATAATGAGCCAGCGGCCTTGAGCTATCATTGTATCGTAAAAAGTATGGAACATAATTGCCTTCTATTATAAAATACTATTTTCTTACAATTATAACTTGATTAGAAGTATAATATGGTTCAGAAAAATCCACATTCTTACGTCTTTCATCTGTTGCAGACATTCCTGCAGCTATAAAATCTATTGCTCCAGATTGCAAAGCCGCAATTAAACCGTCAAAGTTCATATCCACAATTTCAAGTTTTCTTTCACAATCTCGTGCTATTAATTGAGCCATAGAAGCGTCAAAGCCGACTATTTTAGTTCCTTCTGTATATTCAAAAGGCGGAAACGCTGCATTAGTTCCCATTTTAATAACAGTTGTAAAATTAGTTACTACATCTTCAGGAAGAACAATATTGCCATCTAAAGGCATAAAAGCGTTTACCAAGTTTTCATAAGTACCATTTGCTCTCATGCTTGCAATAGTATTATTTATAGAAGAAAGTAAATCGCTATCCCCCTTTCTCACAGCAATAGCATATTCATCGTTAAAGAATTTTATATCCAAAGTCTTTAAATCTGAATTACGTTTAACAATTTCTTTAGCGGGTAACTCGTCAATAACTACAGCATCTACAGCACCATTTTTTAAACTAAGGGCTGCGTCAATGCCTGTCTTAAAAGATTTTACATTTACATTTTCAATTTCATCTGTAAGAAAGAGTTCCCCTGTAGTTCCAGCCTGACAGCCAACAGTAAGACCTTTTAAATCATCTACAGAATTAATAGAAACCTGCTTTTTCTTTGCACAAGAAGCAAGACCTAAAATGATAAATAAACAAAGTAGTGGTATTATCTTCTTTTTCATAATTTCCTTAAAGTCTATTTTGTATAGACTAAAAATATAGACCTGCTCGGAAAATATATTAGCAAAATACTTAGCTAAAAACTTTCCAAGCAGTTCTATTTAACAGAGAGAAAACAGTGAAAATCACTGCCCTATAATATATTTGTTCTGAAACTGAAGTTTCCGAACAGGTTTAATATCTATTGTTTTACAACAATTTTATTTAAGTGCCAAATATCGCGAACATAATCTTCTATTGTGCGGTCACTAGAGAACTTACCACTGTTTGCAATATTAAACAAAGCCATACGTGCCCAACCACGCTTATCAGCATAAGCAGCTGCAACCTTTTCTTGCGCTTGAACATAAGATTCAAAATCTGCAAGTATAAAATATACATCAGGACGCTGACCTTCTACACCATAAACAAGAGAATCGTGTAATTCCTTAAACAAGAGACCAGTCTTATCATAAGTGCCATCTACTAACTGTTCTACAACCTTATTAAGAGCAGGGCTTCTGTCTAAATACTTCTGAGGATTATAAGAATGTTCTTTGTTTATCTTTATAATCTCATCAGATGTTAAACCAAATATAAAGGCATTATCATTGCCAGCAGACTCAACTATTTCTATATTAGCACCGTCAAGGGTTCCTAATGTAAGAGCACCGTTCATCATAAACTTCATATTAGATGTACCAGATGCTTCATAGCCTGCTGTAGAAATCTGTTCAGAAACATCACTTGCAGGAATAATCTTTTCTGCAACAGATACTCTATAGTTTTCTACAAACACAACACGCAATTTTCCTCTAACTCTGCGGTCATTGTTTATGTGCTCTGCAACAGTGTTTATAAGTTTAATAATCTGCTTTGCACGGCGATAACCAGAAGCAGCCTTTGCACCAAAGATAAAAGTTCTTGCAGGAGGATTAAATGATGGGTCTTCTACAATACGATTATACAAATACATTATATGGAGTATATTAAGCAACTGCCTTTTATATTCGTGCAAGCGTTTTACTTGAGTATCAAAAATGCTTTCTGGGTCAAGGAATTCATTCTGAGTATGCTTTAGATAATCAGCAAGGTGTTCCTTATTATGCTGCTTTATAGCTATAAGTTCATCTAAGGAAGCGTCATCATTGGCAAACTTTTCAAGTTCCTTTAGCTTAGTTAAATCTGTTTCCCAACCATGACCTATACGCTTTGTAATAAAGTCTGATAATTCTGGGTTAGAATCAAGAAGCCATCTTCTCTGTGTAACACCATTAGTCTTATTATTAAACTTATTAGGATAAATAGTGTTCCAATCTTTAAACTCCTGTTCCTTCAAAAGTTTTGTATGAAGCTCTGCAACACCATTAACGCTAAAGCATGAATGAATAGCAAGCCAGCCCATATAAACTTTGCCATCATGGATTATAGACATGTGATTTTGCTTGTCATATTCATTGGGGAACTTCTGCCTTAGCTCTATCATAAAGCGTCTATTTATCTCTTCTACAATCTGATATATTCTTGGAAGTAGACGCTGGAAAATCTCTATAGGCCACTTTTCCAAAGCTTCTGCTAAGATTGTATGATTTGTATATGCAAAGGTACGTGTTACAACACCCCAAGCATCTTCCCAACCAACGTTATATTCATCAATTAAGATGCGCATAAGTTCAGGAATTGCAACTACAGGATGTGTATCATTTAACTGTATTACATGATAATCTGGGAACTTACTAAAATCTGTACCAACATTTGTAACAAAATGATGTACTAAATCTTGCAAAGAAGCAGATGTAAAGAAATATTGCTGTCTTAAGCGCAAT
>CAJOPO010000337.1 GCA_905236315.1 uncultured Treponema sp. | reverse complement strand
GAGCGCGTATGCCTGTAACTCTGCCATCTTCTGCGTTTCCCAATATCTCTACAGGATTTTCCAAGAACCTAAACTCTACGCCCTCTTCTTCTGCATGGTCAACTTCTTCTTTACGCGCGGGCATTTCAGCTCTTGTGCGTCGGTATACAACGTATACTTTTTCTGCTCCTAATCTTAATGCCATACGAGCGGCATCCATAGCAACATTGCCACCACCGCAAACAACTACGATTTTTGCTTCGTAAAAAGGAGTGTCTGCCTTATCTTTTTCGTATGCTTTCATTAAGTTAGCACGAGTTAAATACTCATTTGCACTAAAAACACCAATGTAGTTTTCACCTGGAATATTAAAGAACTTTGGTAAACCTGCTCCTGTTCCCACAAAGGCTGCATCAAATCCCTTTTCGGTTAAGATTTGCTCAACTGTAGTTGTTCGACCAACTAAAGTATTCATCTCAAACTTAACCCCCATAGATTTTAGGTTTTCTACTTCTTTTGCAACAATGTCTTTTGGTAAGCGGAACTCTGGAATACCGTATACCATAACGCCACCAGCTTTATGGAAGGCTTCAAACACAGTAACATCATGCCCTGCCCTTCTACAATCCGCCGCTACAGTAAGGCCTGCAGGACCTGAACCTACAACGGCAACTTTTTTACCAGTAGGGGCAGCTACAGATGGAGTTGTTGTAAGATTATTATTACGTTCATAATCCGCAACAAAACGCTCTAGGCGACCTATGCAAACAGATTTTTCTATATCTTTGTTTACCTTTCCTAAAGTACACTGTGCCTGACACTGTTTTTCTTGGGGACACACACGTCCACAAATTGCAGGAAGAAGATTTGTTTGCTTGATTATGTCTACGGCAGCCTTAAACTCGCCTTTTGCAACCTGTGCTATAAAGTCTGGAATCTGAACATTTACAGGGCAACCACTTACGCAAGGCTTATTCTTACACTGAAGACAACGATTTGCCTCTACAATAGCCTGTTCTTTGCTATAACCTAGAGCAACTTCGCTCATAAGTCTAGCTCTTACCTTTGGCTCTTCTGTAGGCATAATCTGTAAGGGAAGTGCCATTCTGTCTTTATTTGTAAGGCTTGAATTAGTTATTCTATCTGCTATTTTGCTATATTCTTCTTTTGCTGTATTAAAAAGCTGTTGTGATGATATATGTTCCATTATATTCTCCTAATTATTTGCAGCTAATTTATCTGCTTCCATTTGCATTTTACAACGGTGGAATGCTTCTGTCTCTTGAGTCTTAAAGGACTTCATGCGTAACATCATATTATCCCAGTCCACTTGATGACCGTCAAAGTCTGGTCCATCTACACAAACAAACTTTGTTTGCCCGCCCACACTTACACGGCAACCACCACACATACCAGTTCCGTCTATCATAATAGTATTAAGAGATACTGTGCAAGGAACGTTATACTTTGCAGCACACTGACATGCAAACTTCATCATAATAGGAGGTCCAATAGCGATAACTTCTGCAGGAGGAACATCTGACTGACATAAGCGTTCTAGTGCAATGGTAACAACGCCTTTTTCCCCTTCAGAACCATCATCTGTCATAATGATAACTTCATCACAAATGGCTTTCATTTCATCAACAAAGATAAGTAAATCTTTATTACGCGCACCTTCTATAAGGATAACCTTGTTTCCTGCTGCTTTTAAGGCTTGAACTATAGGATATAGAGGGGCAGTTCCAAAACCACCTCCAACGCATACAACAGGGGCATCATATTTTTTTATATTAGAAGGCATACCTAAAGGTCCTAAGATGCCACCTATGTAGTCGCCTGCATTTAATTTAGAAAGTTTGTATGTGCTAGCTCCTACAGGTTGAAAAGCTATGGCTACCCAGCCTTCTTGGGCATTTGCATCTGCAATGGTAAGCGGAATGCGCTCTGTTAAGTCTTGGTCTACCTGCACTATTAAAAACTGCCCAGCCTTGCGGTTACGAGCAATATCAGGTGCTTCAAACTTCATATAATATACGGCTTCGGAAAGTTGTCTTTTTTCAAGAATCTTGTTCATACATTCCCCTTACATAAACAAAAGTGTCTTTATTTTTTTTGTATAATTATACAATCTTAATGCTTTTTATTCAATATAGAAGTTAGACGGTAGTAGATAGACGATAGAAGTTAGAAAATAGAGCTTAGATGATAGAATTTAGATGAAAACTTGAGTATATGCTTCGGTAATTGTTTTCTATATCTGAGGGGCATTGCGCTCGCTAGCCTTTGTCATTAGTTCAAGCATAATTTCTCGCGATTTTTCTGCAATCTGCTCATAAACTTCCTCTATGAATTGCATATTGCACGTAAGTGTCCTGTCTTCAACAGGCTGGGATTTAAACAGTCGCTCATAGGGAACACCTAAAGCCTTTGCAATGGCCTCAATCACGTCAAGAGATGCGGTTTTTCTAGCAAGTTCTATCTGCGTCATAAAAGGAACTGAAATTCCTGCTTTTTCTGCAAGTTTTTCCTGTGTCCAGCCAGCCTGCTTGCGTAAATTCCTTATATTTGCGCCCAGTATCTCCGTAATCTCGCTCATTGTTACCATAATATTGCTATAAGCAACTATTGACGATTGTCTAATGGCAATGATATAATTGCTAGTAGCAATGTATTTTCTTGTATAACAAACGGATTTGCTTAAGAGCTAATTTGCTCCGAGCTAACGCTCTTCTTTTTACGTGCTTCCCCGTAGGTGCGAACAAATCCGTTTGATTTTCCTTTATCTATTCTACCACAGTTTTTGAAATCTATAATGTCCCTTTGTTTCTTGGAATTAACAGTAGGAGAGAAAAGGACTTTATTCACACACCTTTTATAAGAATCGCGCCAATCGTTACAAGCAATACTCCATAAACAAGCACGACCGACCAAGATAGCATCGCCTTAATAAATCCGCAAAATCCTCTTTCATAAGATTTCATCGGCATTTCATATACTTTCGGGCGGCTTTCAGTTCCGCGTATAAAATCATTATACATTCCGACAAATTTATGCTCCTGCTGTAAATACAGGGCATCCAAAATGCAGAACAGGACAATGGGAACGAGACAAATCCAGATGAACAAAATGTTTTTTGTTTCCGCAAAGATTGCCAAAAGCGCGGCAACGATGGCAATGCACCAGCCTTTTGCCTGCGCGGAATTCGTGTTCATTCGTGCGATG
>CAJOPO010000336.1 GCA_905236315.1 uncultured Treponema sp. | reverse complement strand
TTATGGAAGAAAAACCTCCTGCAAAGGAAGTAGAGTTAAAAGATGGAAAAACTTTTCCTTCCGAAGACCGCTTACCAATGGGTGCGGTTTTTCCTGTTGCAGTTCCTTCTAAGCAGATAACTGTATTGGATAAGGGCATTATTTTACTCAAAAAAAATGTAAGGGATGTTCGCCCCTTTATAGGTCATTTAGTAAGAGTTCAGTTTTATTTTAATAAATTAGGGCTTTATTTTATTACTACCATGAAAGAAACTTCTCAAGGTCCTGCTTTAGTAGTTCCCGAAGTTATATGTAGAATTTCTGATGAGGCACCTAAAAAGAATATAAATATAGAAGCGTCTTTGTCATATAAAGATGGAAGCGGGAATGATATAATTCTTGAATGTCTATCTATTCCTTCTTATACTTTATTTGAAAGCCCTAAGTGGAATGAAATTGTTCCAGAGTGCCAAGCAGAAGCTAAAGTATTGCTTGAACAGTATGTAAAAGAAGGTAGAAGTAAAAAAGGAGTTCCCATAGGGAGTGGGTTACAACTTATACGAGTTTGTCGTTTTTTAACAGAGCCGTATATATGGCAACAATCTGCACTTGAAGGTGGACTGGAGCCTTTTAGCATTTTATATATAGATGAAAAACGCTTTGTTTTAGCAAATAAAAATGAAGGCTATGAATTACAAAAAGATGTAGATTATCTATTTAACATCTCCATTTGTAATGGTGGAAATAAATTGCTTAAAAGGATTATTAAGGCAGAGTGTGTTGTAGAAAATATTTATTCAGTAAAGAAGTCTGTTTGCTACGTATGTACATTTAAGAATTTAAAGGAAGAGGACAAACGCTTTATTTGTGATAGAATCATATCTCTTTCTTAGTTACAACCTCTGCTACACATTGTACTAGACATTCTCTTATTTATTTCCTAATAGCGTTGCTACAGGATGAAGGAGAGAAACGTTTTCGCAGATGATTTTTATAATAACCGTCATAGGCACAGAAAGTATCATGCCTACAAAGCCCCACATCCAGCCCCAAAAAGAAAGATTTACAAGTATTACAAATGGAGAAAGTCCTAAATCAGAGCCTTCCCATCTAGGCTCTACAAAATTACCTAATATCATATTTACGGCAAGAACTCCAATGCCTATGTAGATTACAAAACCCCAATGAGGCCAAAATTGTAATAAGGCAAAGAGGGTGGTGATTGCCCAAGAGATAATGGAGCCAAAATTAGGAATAAAGTTTAATACAAAGGCTATAAAGCCCCAGATTATTGGGAAGTCCATATTTATTACAAAGGTCATGAGAAATACTAAAAAGCCAGTTATAAGTGATATAAGAAATTTTATGGAAATATAATGAGTTACTTCTTTTATTATTTTTGTGGCTATTACAATAATTTTACTTTGCACTTTTCTTTCTGGAAAAGCAGAGTCTACTTTAGAATGTAAAGTTTTTAATTCTATTAAAAAAAATATTATAAATAGAGCGATTACTAAAGTTACTTTTGCAATGGAAACTAACTGGCCACTTAGGGAAGCTACATTTTGTAATATTGTGCGAACATTTAGTGAATTCCGTAGATTAGCAATTAAAGATGAGTTTTCATCAAATTCAATATTTAATGTTTCACAAAAAAGTTTATATAAGGCTGTAAAGCGGCTTTCATATTTTGGATAGGTACTTATTATGGTCATTATGCTACTTCCTAGTAAATTGCCAATTAAAAATAATAATACAAAGGCTAGAAAGAGTACCATACATATACATATTATCCAGGGAATATGAAAGCTATTTAGTTTTTTGCAAAAGGGGTAAAAAACAAAGGAAAGCAAAATTGCTACAACTAAAGGAAGTGTAAATGAAACTGATATTTTTAGTACAGTTAATACTCCTATTATGCACAAAAATAGTAATATAAAAAAGATTGAGCGTGTATAATTTATATTTCGTTCCATTTACGTTTTCCCCATTGTAAAATAAACTTGAACGGAAACAAGATTATCGAACAAGTCTAGTAGACCTTAATAATCATTTTTTAGTTCTATATATAGCTGATGTAATATTTTGTTTAGGACCTATTTTATCAAAGCCACAGAAAGGAACTAAAACTTCAGGAATAGTTATAGAACCATCTGCATTTTGATAATTTTCAAATATTGCAAGCATGGCGCGTCCCACTGCAATAGCTGTTCCATTTAGCATGTGAACATATTTATTTTTACCGTCATCATCATGATACTTAACATTTAATCTTCTTGCTTGATAATCTGTACAATTTGACGTTGATGTAACTTCTCCCCAATCTCCGTCAGGGTGGTCTTTATCTGCTCTGCCAGGCATCCATGCCTCTAAATCCCATTTTCTATATGCGGGTGCGCCTAAATCACCAGTGCAAGTATCCACAACTCTAAAAGGTAGACCTAAACCTGTAAAGATTTCTTCTTCTATAAGTCTAAGTTTTTCGTGAAGTTCGTCACTCTGTTCTGGTAAAGCATAAACGAACATTTCTACTTTATCAAATTGGTGAACACGATAAAGTCCCTTGCTAAAATGACCTGCAGCCCCTGCTTCCCTTCTAAAACAATGTGAAAGTCCGCAATAGAATAGGGGAAGCGCAGATTTTTCTAAGATTTCACCTGAATGGTAGCCACCTAAAGTTATTTCTGCAGTGGCAACAAGGCATGTGCCTTCTTCTTCGATTGCATAAACATTGCTTTCATTTCCGCGTGGATTAAAGCCTATGCCTTTAAGGATTTCTTCTTTTGCTACGTCTGGAGTTATAAAAGTTGTAAAGCCATGTTTTCTTAAAATGTTTAGTGAATACATGATTAAAGCTTGCTCTAAAAATACGGCTTCATTTTTTAGATAATAAAACTTTGGACCAGATACCTTTGTGCCTCTTTCAAAGTCTAGTAAGTCTAAACTCTCTGCCAGTTCTACATGGTCTTTAGGCTTAAAATCAAATTTACGAGGTGTTCCCACTCGTTTAACTTCTAGGTTTTCACTATCAAGTTTTCCTATTGGTACACTTGGATGTGCCATATTAGGAATGGCTCTTGCAGCTTCTTCTAGCTTTTGTTCAGTTTCATTTAATAAACTTTCTGTGCTTGCAATTTTATCTTTTAATTGTTTGCCTTCTTCTATGTATTTTTGTCTAGTCTCTGAATCTAGCTTTTGCTTCATTGCAAGTGCATTTGCATTGCGCTGCTGTTGTAAATTCTGTAGTTCTGTTGTAAGAGCAGTTCTTTTATCATATAGTTCTACTACAATATCAGCATTTGCTGTCATGTTTCTATTTATTATATTTTGTTTTACAACTTCAAGATTGTCTTTAATAAATTTATAATCTAACATTCTTTTCTCCTATTCCTATTTTAATTCATAAGTTGCATTTACTGTTATTATTATTGAATTAACATCATTTGTACTAGCAGAATCTAGCTGCCTTCTTGGATAGTCTGCACTAGATGTTTCTTCTATATTAATTAGTTGTCCTACCATGAGTGCATTAGAAGAAGCTAATATCTGAGCGGTTTCCTCAGCCTGTTTAGATGCTAAAAGTCTTGCTTGTTTTACAGCATCTTCTTTACTACTATCTGATACTTTATATGTTAAAGAAACAAGACTATTTGCACCAGATTTAAATGCTGCATCTATTATTTCTCCACAGCGATTTAAAGACCCTGTTGCTACTTTTAAATGTCTAGTAATTACATATTGTGCTTGTATATAAAATCTACCATTTTGATGTGCTTCTTCAAAGCCAATAGTATATCCTTCTGCATTTATGTTATCAGAATTTATACCTTTATCATTTAGTGCTTTCCAAACATCATTTAAATGGTTTTCATTTTCTTCTATGGCTGTAAGTAAGTCTGGGTTCTTTGTTTCTACTGATAACTCAATTATTGCTGTATCATTTTTTAGGTCTACTTGACCGCTTCCGCTTACAGTTACCGTTCGTATTATAGGATTTGTTTGCTTTATCGTACAAGAAGAAAAGAGCAATAATATTGATAAGGGTAAGCAAATCTTTTTTATGAGTGTAATCTTTTTCATTTTAAGAATTCTCCATAATTTTATTATCGTTTTTAGAACTTATTTTTGAACCTCTATCTTATATCAAAATATAAACGCCTAAGATAAATGATTCTTTCATTCGCTTGCTGCCATTTAGAACTTTTGGGGTAGCGTTTTACTATTGTTTCATAAATATCTAAAGCAGCTTTTATATTTCTTTCTGAAGAAGGTGCTTCTAAGGCTTGTGCCTGTAAGAATAGACCTTCATCTAATAAGGAACTTGAAGCCTTATTAAAAAAATCTGTAAGGATAGATAGACATTCTTTATATGATTTTTGTGAATAAGCGTTTTGTGCTTGTTCTAACAATTTTTTAACTTCTTCATCTGATACGGCTTCTTGAGAGCCTGGTGTTTCCATATTTTCTACTACAGATGATGTATTTTCTGAACTATCGGTACTTTCTGCTAGTGCTATTTGAGACGTGGTTTGTGGAGATGCTGTTTTTACAAATGTAGTGTTTTGAACAGAACCGTCATATATTGGGGCTTTTGAACTTTCTTCTGTTTTGCTAACTTCTTCATTTATAACGATTTGTAAATAATCATCTATATAAGAACTAGTAAGAGCATCCATTTTGTAAAAGTGCAACAATGTAGTACCTGCATCTTTTGCTCTCATAGAAAAGTTTGTATTTTCCCCGCCTATTTTACTTCCTAAGTATCTTATAAGATTAACATCATTTTGTTCCCCTAGATATATCCAGCCCTTACCAGGATATTCAACATCTATATACTGATTTTTATATGCTGTCATTTTTCTAGAAGGCTTTATTTCTTCTGTTTCTTGCGTTAGTGCAGGCTGTTCTTCGTCTTGGGCTTCTATATTATCAGTAATTTGCTCTTGCTCACCCTCGATATTTTCTTCTTGAGGAACATTTGTATCTTCTTGGGTAATTTGTGTTTCTTCATTTTCTTCTATATTTTCATTATCTTCAGAAACCTCTTCAATGGGAGTAGGTGTACTTATAGGTACTTCTTCTTGTTTAGTTATTTCGTTAGAACTATCTTCAGCTTGGAGGCGTTCCTCTTGTGTATTACTTTCTTCCTCAGTTTCAGCTTCTGCTACATTTTCTGAAGGTTTATTTACAAAAACATCATCATCAGAAAGTTTTTCTAGTTCTTCATCATCATTTGACTCTTCATTATAAACTATCTTAGCTTCATTAGGCTCTATGGGTTCTAAATTGTCTTCTGCTTCTTTTTTGCTATCCTCTTGTACTATAATACTTTCTTCTTTAACTATAGTATCATCTTCTGTTTCAGTTTGTTCTTCATCATCTATGCTAGATATGTTATCTTCTTCTAAAGGTTCTTCTTGTTCTAAATCTTGCTCCTTTTCATCTTTTATTTTTGTTGACGGTATATAGTTGGGATTATAAGTGTATATTTTTCCATTTTCATTATGAGAGACAAGGACCGTTTTTACATCGCCATTTTCGCGTGTATCTTCATCTTCTGTAGTTTCTATAGCTATATCTATATCCTGTGCACTATCCTTTGTAAAATCTTTATCTTCTACTTGGAAAGTATCTTCCGTTTGTTCTAAACTCTTAGCTTCAGAAGCACTTGCCATTGTAGCGCAAGAGGCAGTTGTGACAGCGAATGTAGTTAAATTCAATGCAATAAATATAGTATAAAAAGAATGTGATTTCATGGTGCAACTCCTACAATTTCTTCAATAAGAGCATCATTTGCTTTACCAAGTTCTTTTATTGTAATTTCATCAGGTTTAGAAAACCACTCATCTGTAGCTTCTCTACTCCAAGATTCTTCGGTTACCCTAGAAAAATAATAATCTTCTGTAAGCGATAGATTCTGAGGTTGTATAAATTCATCTTCAATATTTAATTCTATAGCTTCGCTTACTACCTTTTTTGCCTTTGTTGGCTTCTTAAAAGCTTGTGCAAGTAAAAGAATAAGCGCACTTATTATTAAAAATATTAAAATACATAAGACAGCAATCATTCCTTTTCCGTGTTCGTCTATAAAATCGTTAAAGGAGTCTTTTATATCATTAACATCCATCTGCCTTCTCCAAATTACTAATATTTTCAACAGAATTATCTATTTGGTCAACTATCAAAGCAGAGTTTTCTGTGGGCTTGGGTACAACTGTTTTTAAACTGCCGTCAGGATTATGTTCCCTTCGTGGTGGGCGAGGGGGCAAAATAATACCTTTTTCTTCTTCGACATCTTCTTCAACAAAATCCTTATCTTCATCATAGATTAAATTACCGTTTAATGTATCATCATCCTTTCGCATTTGTATTACTTTTGTAACACCACTTTCTTCCATTGTTACACCTATCATAGTATAGGCTCCCATAGCGGTTTTTGTGTTATGAGTAATAACAATATACTGGCTAACATTGGCAAAAGAACGTAGAGTATTTACAAAACTTGTAACATTTTTATTGTCAAGTGCGGCATCTATTTCATCTAATAAGCAGAATGGGCTAGGACGCACTTGGTATGTAGCAAATAAAAGTGCTACGGCGGTCATTGTCTTTTCGCCACCAGAGAGTAAAGATATATTTTCTAGCTTTTTTCCTGGCGGTTGAGCGTATATTTCAATCCCTGTAGTTAAGACATTTGTTGGGTCAGTAAGACGTAAGTCTGCTCTTCCGCCTTCGCCTCCAAAAAGTCTTCTAAACATATTATGAAAGTTTTTACGTATTTTATTGTAAGTGCTAAGAAACATTTCGGCAGATTTACTTCTAATTTCTTCACTTACTCGTACTAATTTTTCTAGTGTTTCTTTTGTGTCATTGTAGTTAGCCTGCTGTCGTTCATAGCGTTCTTTTTCTTCTTGGAATTGCTCCACTGCCATATAGTTTACAGGCTGCAAGGACTCCATTTGTTTTTTTGTTTCTATAAGTTTTTCTTTAAGAGAAGCTGAAGGTGTAGTTATGGTATACATGCGCTCTTCAAATTCCATTAAATCACGAGAATAATTTTCTTGGAAGTTTTGCTTTACATTTCTTATCTCTGTTTCGCTTTGTCCTAAACTTATGTTGTACTTTTCTAGTTGAGCCTGATACTTTTCTAATTCTTCTTGCTTTTTTTGTAACGTATTCTTTTTGCCACTTACGCGACTATTACATTCTGTAATTTGACTATCTAAATCGGCAAGTTCCTTTAATATTTTATCACCTTGCATTTGAAGTTCGGCAATCTGCTCATCAAGTTCTTCTAATTGCTCTTCCATATCTTCTTTACGCTTACTTTCTTGGAAGAGTTCATTCTTTTGTTCTTCTAAGGA
>CAJOPO010000335.1 GCA_905236315.1 uncultured Treponema sp. | reverse complement strand
TAATAATTTATATGACTTAGCATATATTTCTATAATGAACTCTACTAAAGACCCCTTATTTATAATAGACCGTAAGTTTAATGTTCGTAATGTAAATATGGCAGCAGGAATATTGTTTCCAGAATATAAAAATCTTGATGGTCGCACTCCTAGTAATGTAAAAGCATCTCTTGAATTGCAAAACATAATCGTACCTCCTCTAAATGGGCAAAATACCGCTGATAAAGTGGTATTATTAGCAGGAAGTTCTTATTCCCCAGAGGTTCACAAAATAGAAAGAAATAAACACTTATATGGTTATCTTGTTATCCTTAACGATATAACGGAGCAGGTTAAAAAGGCAGAGTTACTAGAAAGTTCTAACAATGAGTTATTGCGTTCTTCTGTTGCACAAGAAGGGCGTATTTCTGCAATGCGCGAAAAGGTTGTTGCTGGTACTTTGCAGTTTGTTATGGATAAAAATCCTATGACAGGTGAGCATATGAGGCGCACAAGTAATTATACGTTTATAATAGCAAAGGAAATGCAAGCGGAAGGGCTATATACTAGTGTATTGACAGATGAATATATAGATACTTTGTGCCAAGTGGCCCCATTGCATGATGTAGGAAAATTCCTTATTCCAGATGACATATTGTCAAAGAAAAACCTTTCAGAATCTGAAGAAATGTTATTAAAAAGCCATGTCCTATTGGGTGCTAAAATGGTAGACCGTATGATTTTAAATAATAAAGATGATTTATATTATAAGTTAGCTAGAGAAGTAGCCCTTTATCATCATGAAAAATGGAATGGACAAGGTTATCCTGAGGGCTTGCAGGGCGATAATATTCCACTGTCTGCTAGAATTGTTACTGTTGCAGATGTATTTGATAAACTTTCTTCGCGTCAAGCAGAACACGGTAAATATAAATTTGATGAGGCAATGGATTCTGTATGTTCGTATGCAGGAAGAAGGTTTGACCCTAATGTTGTTAAGGCATTTAAGAATTCTTCCTTAAAAATAAAATATCTTTACGAGCAGACTTTCCAAGCAGAAATGCAACGCAATGAGTAGTATAGCGAAAAAAAGATTTCCCGATATACTGTTTTGATTTGCTGTATTAGGATGGATTATTGTTTTCTAGTAATTATTTAGGGGTATATATGTATGACAGATTTTAAGGCATGGCATGAAGATGATGGAATAACTTTTCATTGTCAATCGAATGTGTATTTTAGCCAATGTGCAAAGAATGGACTTTTAAGTTTAAATGAACTTTTAAGGTTAACATCTGATGTTGCAGTTGAAGAATATAGACAGCGAGGCATTTCTAGGGAAGTTTTGTTAAATAATAATTTTGCAATTCTTGTTTCGCGTGTTTCTTTTCGCTTACATAGACTTCCTAAAGAAAATGAACATATTACATTAAGTACATGGGAAGAAACGCCTGAAGCACTACAACTTATTCGTGCTTATGAAATTATAAGCGAAAGTGGAGAACCTTTAGTAAGTGGTTTAAGTTCATGGCTTTTAGTAGACCCAAATGCTCGTCGTATTATTCCTACAAAAAAGTTTAATTTACGTCCAGTTGTAAATATAAGTCGTGAGCATAATTGCTTAAAACCTGGAAAAATAGTTGTTCCTGATGATATGCAGAAACTTTCTGAACGAGTTATAACTTATTCTGATGTAGACGCTTATGGACATACGAATAATTCCCGCTATGGTGCTTTTATTATGGACGCTCTACCTTTAGAATATTCGTCAAAGACATTTAAGGATTTTCGTATAAATTATTCAAAAGAAGCCTTACTTGGTGATACAATGGAGATATATGCTAAGTTTGAAGAAAATAAAATATGTGTTATAGGTAAAACAGTAAATGGAAATTCTTTTGAAAGTGAGTTGTTTTTTTAGTAGTGTTAGGAAAGTATGCTTCTAACAAGTGCCTTAAGCCCCTTGTAAAAATAAGGTGTTAGATTGAGGACTATAAAAACTTTATCTTATTGTCTTGAAAAACATTATAGACTGATTTAGAATAATAATATGGACAAAAAAATTATATTTATTTGCCAAGAAATGAATTTTACCACAAATGCAATGCTAAAAACACTAGAGAATGATGGTTTTATTGTAGCAAGACTGACTCCTGATGTAGAAAAGCTTTCTAAGGTTCAAGACCTTTATCATGTTATTTTGTATGCAGATGGACCTGCTTCTTACGATGAAACATTTCTTAAGTTTTTACAAACTTCTCTTTCTCAAGAAAATCCAATAAAATTATATGTAATAGGTACAGATAATGATATGTTTAAAATCTTTTCTGTACTAGAACGTAATGCTTCTACGTTTATATTTAAGCGTCCTGTGAATGCACGAGAACTTATTGCTGCCATAAATAATAATCAAACAGAAGTACCTCTAAAAAGAATTCTTGTAGTTGATGATGACAGTACAATGTTACGCGCTATAAAGACATGGCTAAATGGAAAGTATACTGTATTTATGGCTAATTCAGGAATGAATGCAATTTCTTTTTTAGCACAGAACTCTGTTGATTTAATACTTCTTGATTATGAAATGCCTGTTGTTTCTGGTTTACAGGTGTTTCAAATGTTAAAGTCTGAGGAGCACACAAAGAATATACCTGTTATATTTTTGACAGCGAAAGATGATAGAGAAACTGTGTTAAAAGTGTTAGAAGCAAAGCCTGAAATGTATTTATTAAAGAATATGCCACCTGTTAAATTGGTAAAAAGCATAGATGATTTTTTTGAAGAACGTGAACATCCAAAAGTTGAAAGTGAAGAATAACTAATGTCCTGTCCCCGAATGCTACGCCATGAGCACTCAATAACTATGCTCGTGACGTAACATTCGGTGGGCTAGCACATATTTTGTAACAACAATATAGCTTATTCTATATTTTTAAT